>JAEYUU010000141.1 GCA_023429545.1 Verrucomicrobiota bacterium | reverse complement strand
TCCTGATACTGCTCGGGGCGAAAGCGGTGGTCTGGTCCGTGGCACTCGGCTCCGGCAACTCCGGGGGCGTAATGGCGCCGCTGCTCATCCTCGGCGGGGCGCTGGGCGCGGTGGCGGGTCAATGGATTCCCGTGGGCGATGTCGGCCTCTGGGCGCTCGTGGGGATGGCCGCAATGATGGGAGGCACCATGCGCGTGCCGCTCACGGCAGTGGTCTTCGCCGTGGAACTCACGGAGGACTTCCACCTCTGCACGGGCTTGCTCATCGGCACGGTCTGCTCCTATGCCGTGACGGTCCTGCTCATGCGCCGCTCCATTCTCACCGAAAAGCTGGCGCGTCGAGGGCATCACATCTCCTGCGAGTACAGTGTGGATCCCTTCGAGCTCGCGCGGGTGAAGGACGTAATGGATCGTAATCCGCCCAAGGTCGCAGCGGACCTGCAGCTCAACACCCTGGTGGACCATCTCGCGAGCGGTGATCCAATGCTCACTTCGCGGCAGGCCACACTCATCGTCGATCAAAACGAACGACTCACCGGCATCCTCACGCGGGGTGACATGCTTCGAGCCTTGCGTAAGCCGGGCTCGGGACATTGCACCGTGATGGAGATCGGCAGCACCGATCTCGTCGTCGCGCATCCGGACGAATCCCTACATGACGCGCTCACCAAAATGCTCTCCCGCGACATCGGCCGCCTGCCGGTGGTAGAGTCACAGGAGCCGCAACGCCTCGTCGGATACCTCGGACGCGCCGCGCTGCTTACCGCCCGCCGAAAACTCATTGACGAGGAGCACATTCGCGAACGCTAATAACTGCCAGCTTCACCTTCCTCAAATAAAACCAAACCCACAACCCCATGATGCTCCTGATTAAAGCCCTCCTCCTTAAAGCCGCCATCGCCGCCGCAGCGGGCTGGGTCATGCTGGCGCTGGTGTGAGAAAGATGGCACGGTTCCGCTATCTGCTGGATCCTCTCTGCCTGACGGGATGCGCCCTCTACGCGCTGAACCGCTGGGTGGTGAAGCCACGCGTGGAGGCTGAGTTCCTCCAGTTCCACTTCAATGATTTGTGGCTCATTCCTTGTGCGCTGCCACTGATTCTCTGGGTGCATCGCAAGCTCGGATTGCGTGGTCATGACCGGTTCCCGGACGTCTCGGAGGTGCTCCTGCACCTGGGTGTCTGGTGCGTGATTTGCGAGGTCGTGGGACCGCGATGGATGCTGGACACGTCCGGCGATCTACGGGATGTGTACGCCTACGCCAGTGGCGCGACGCTTGCATTGCTCTGGTGGCGCTGGCAGGATCGCACCACTGCATGAGCTTTGATATTCTGGCGCCGATCTACCGCCTGATGGAGCGCGTGCTCGCAGGCGGAAAGCTGCATCGCTGCCGCTGTGCCTTCATCGCTCGCCTGCCGCAGCCGCGCAACATCCTCATCCTCGGCGAGGGACCAGGACGCTTTGTCGTGGAGTGCGTGCGGAAGTTTCCTGACGCTTCCATCACTTGTGTGGAGGAGAGCGGCAAGATGATCGCGGAGGCGAGGAAGCACCTCGCCGGGTATCAACTGTCGGCGCACAACGTGACATTCTTCGAGTCAGATGCAGTGCCGTGGCTGGAACAACAACAGCAGACGCAGAAAGACCAGCATGATGAGTTCGATCTCATCGTAACGCATTTCTTCCTCGACTGCTTCCGTGCGGATCAACTGGAGACGCTTGTGCCCGCGATCGCCTCCGTCGCGGCGAAGGACGCGCACTGGCTGCTCGGCGATTTCCAGGAGGCATCACGAGGCTGGAGACGCTGGCGCAGCCGCTGCATTCTCGCGATCATGTATACATTCTTCCGCGCCGTCACGCGCCTGCCCGCCTCATCCCTCACACGGCCGGACACCTATCTTCAAAGCGCCGGATTCTCCCTGCGTGAGCGGCTGGAGTACGATTGGGAACTGCTGAAGAGTGACTGGTGGGTGCGCGGAGAATAGAGTCGGGAGGCCCTCATTTTGCGTTTCCCATACCCTGATGGATGTTCGCAATCGCAGCATCCACCTTCTGCTTCATTTTCTCCAAGTTCCCTGTCTGCGCTTGGGCGATGGCTTCATTCACGTAGCCGAGAGCCTCCACACGATCTCCTCCCTTGTTTTTTCCGGCATTTTGCAATTTCTTTTTCGCCGCAGTCAGCATGGGCATCGGATTTTTGGACTCCTTGGCGCTCTGCAATAGCTCCAAAGCCGCGCGCATACGAGGTTGATCGGGCGGCGGCGCCGCATCCAGGCTGGGAGTGATGCTCAGGGCGAAAAACACCAGCATGGCAAGAACAGGAAGAGGCAGAGTGTGTTTCATGACGATGTAATGGGTATGCTCGAAGGGTGATGCAAGTCCACGACGTCGGCCTTCCACTCCGGGACGTCCGTCGACATAACGCCGCGATAGGCGCCTTGTTTCAAGGCATCTTTAAATGACCGGACCGGGGGCCACGGCCACTTTTCCCACTGACCCCTCCGGTTGATCAGGCCATCACGCGCCCCGCCTTCTTCAGGGTCGGCACCGGGCCCAGGCTGCCTGCCACCGTCGCTGCCAGGAGGGTGATCAATGCACCGCTGCCAAAGCCCAGGATCGCTCCTTCGAGGCGATAGCGCGCGGGGAGCGACGCATCTGGAGCGGTGGGTTCATCCGCCGGCATGGCAGGCTCCGTGCCATGGGCGCTCGTGACGGTGGCCACGGGAGTCTCCCATCCCAGCATCTTGTGATGAGCATACGCGGCATTGTCCGCCAACAGCATGGCTCCGAAGTAGGCACAGACCAGCGGCAGCCAGCACGTGGCCAATAGCGTCCGCACAAAGTTCTTACGATTCATGGCACATTAGGGGGATTTGAAGTGACCTGCTCTGAAGAAGCAAGACACGCGATGTCTGCCCAAACATCGCCGCTCGGTGGCGGGTGGGATGTGCCCACGACAACCAGGGGAAACAGTTTTCCACCATCCGAACGCACGCTCACGTGCGAACTGCTTCCCTGTTCCACATAGAGCTCGATGAGGGAGCGCTCACCACCCCTCCCCTACGCCCCAAACACCTGCTCCAGAACGCGGCGCATCACGTCCTTGTCAGGTTGCACGCCGGTCCAGAATTCGAAGTTCGTCGCGGCCTGGTTCACCAGCATGCCAAGACCATCGAGGATGCGACACCCCTGGGCCTCTGCCTCGCCGAGGAACATGGTGCGCGGTGGATTGGGAATGACATCCGCCACCACGAAGTGTGACTGGAAGGAATCCGCCACCACGGGCACGCGTGCATGCCAGTCTGGCGCGAGACCGATGGAGGTCGCATTCACCACCACATCCGCATCTTCCGGCAGCGCGAGGTCGCCATCATCCCACAAGACGAAGGCCGCCTTCGCGGAGGTCTTCTCGTTCACCAGCTTCACAAGCTCCTCACCGCGCTCACGGGAGCGGTTCGCCACGGTCACACGCGTGGCTCCGGCAAGGGCCAGTTCCACCGCGATGGCACGCGCCGCGCCTCCTGCACCGAGGATGACGATGTGCTTCCCCGTCGGGTCCACCATGGGCGTCAGGCTGTGGAGGAAGCCCTTTCCGTCCGTGTTCTCACCAATCCATTTTCCATCACGCAGCACCGCGCAGTTCACCGCGCCGATGATACGCGCACTTTCCGCGAGACCGTCCAGATGCTCGATGATGGCGACTTTGTGCGGCAGGGAGCAATTGAAACCCTCATAGCCCTGAGCCTTCACACCACGCACCGCGTCGGCAAGCAGGGCGGGCGGCACATCCATGTTAATGTAGCGGTAGTGGAGGTTGTGGTGCGCATACGCTGCTTCCATGATGGCCACCGTGGGATTGTCCGCGGCAGGTTGGGAGAGGGAACCGGTGAGCGTGGGGAGGAAATTCATGGAATGCCTCACGGGTAGTCGGGCACAGGGAAATGCAAGGGCGTTTTGGCGTCTCGGTTCTTGTCCTTGTCCTCAATTGGTAATCCTGCGTGCGGGTGGGGCTTTTTGAAACCACAATGGGACACCAACTTACGAACTGGAGAGGCACTGGATCCAGGAGATGCTCTGGCGATGACAACACTTGCGACCTGCCAAAGCTGAAACTGACTTCCTCTCCCGTCTCCACCGTCTCTACCGTCCTACCGTCGCACCGCATGTCCACCATCCCCGCCATCATCACGTCAGGCTACCGGGTCGCGTCCGGGGCGAACAACAACCCTCGCTTCCCCGGCGGCACACTGCGCATGCAGGCGCCACTCTTCGCGGCACTGGGCCTCAACCTCTCGGCGTATCACCTCGCCACGTTGAATCTCTCCATCGCCCCTGCGCGGTATGAGGTGGTGTCAGCTCGGCTCACGTTTCGAAACGTGAAATGGCATCCCACCGAACCTGCGGAAGACTTTTCGTTCTTCGATTGCCGCATCGTTCTACCCGGTCGCGAGGGCGAGCCGGTGCCCGCTCTCATCTACTATCCGCACCCCGAGACAAAGCCCGCGCATTTCCAGCCAGATGATCTTCTGGAAGTGCTGGCTCCGTTCATCGAAGGCATCTCATATGGCATGCAAATCCTGCTCGATGTGCCGGAGGACCAAATGCGCGTGGGTTAAGCCAAATAGGCAAGTGAACCAGCCATTGGCAGGAGGAAACGGAGACGACATCACTTGGCAAATCACCTCTTTTTGAGCACCTCACGCATCCCGCCAGGCAGAACCAAAACACGCCTCCGCACCCTCCGCCAAAAAAAATTCTCCCCGCCTGAATAAGCGTTCCAGTGGTCCCGTCGAAGCGAACATCCACCCCTTGAGGCAGCGTGCCTCCAGGCGCAGTGGCCGCTGTGACCGGCAGGCAGATCCGGCCGCCATCACACCCGCAAGAAAGACTACCGCCATGAAAAAGTTCGCCATCATTGCCGCCATTGCCGCTGGATTCCTCGGCATCACTGCCGCCGCTGAGGCGGGCCACTATACAAAGCGCTGCGTCGGGTATGACCACTGCGGCCGCCCCGTCTACCGCGTCGTGTATGTGGAGACCTGCCAACCCCGTTACTATGGCGGTGGCGGCGTCTCCTTCTACTACAACAGCGGAGGCGGCTACTACAACAACTGCCGGCCCTCCTATCACAGCCACTACCGCCCGTCCTACAGCTACCGTTCCCGCTGCCGCTAAACCCAGCGGCCCGGGCACAAAAAGCGGATGGCAGCATGCAGCGCTCCAGCCATGGTACATCTGAATATGATGTACCATGATGGATCGCATCAGACGCAAGGCTGCAGCACCTCAGGCCCGGGAAACCCTCCGCCCGTGTCAGGCAGCCACGCGGATGCCAAGGATGGCATGAGCGATGCCAAGAAGCGCCATGGAAATCGGCAGCGGCGCCAGGCAGAGCAGCAGGCCCACGAGCGCGGGAGCACGCGGCCTGTCCCTCAGCACGGCAGGCACGCCGGCACCCAGGGCGAAGAGAAGACCCACGAGGGTGAGGCCCATCACCAGTGCCGCCCAGCCCATCAGTCGCAGTTCGGAGTGTGGATCCACCAGGAATACCGGCAGCGTGAAAAAGACGCTCGCGCAGGTGACTACCGCACCAAGTATCTGCGCCGCACGGCTCAGCGGCTTCCGGCTCCAGGGAATGTACCCCCGCAGCCCCATGCCGAGCCCTCCCGCAAAGAGCGCTATTCCCACAGGCCACATGAGGTGGTGATCATACAGGTGCTTGTAAAGGATGAGACCGACGCTGCGCATGGCATCATCCGGACGCAGGCGCCCGTCCGTCTCATACACCAGAGGCTTCAGCCATGGTTCCCACACGCATACGGTGAGCGGCGCAGCAAAAAGCAGCAGCCCGAGGAGCGCCAGGAGCAAACCTTTGAAATGATGAGATCGAAGGGGCATGCGCGAAACTGCTACGACTGATGAACACTCGGGAGCCATTGACCGTGCCCATGGCTGCCATGAGCCATAGACGGTGTCAGGAGGGCGGTAAAGCGTATCCGCTCCTGCCAGCCATCCCACTCCCGCGAGCCAAGCCCAACGAATCCAAATACGCTCCTGTGGTGCGGTAGGAGCGGGCAAAGACAACCAAGCCGGGATGATCCCCTCTTCTACTTGGGTTTTGAGACGAAAATCGAGCAAAAACGCTCCCACACGCCCATGAGATTTCCCAACAGGCCTCTCCCCTTGGGCGCGGGTGACCATTCCGCGGGATCCGTGGGAATGACCACTGGAGCGACGGAAGGCTCAAATATCGGCCCCGTGACCACCTCTTTCTCAGGTTCGCTCGCGGCACCCTTCTGCGATCCTTTTGCGCCCCCTTTGGAGTTTGAGGGTGAACTTGCAGGCCCCCTGTCCCTGTCCTGCATGTGCTTTGGCGGCAGAGCTGGAGCTGCCTTCACCTGCGGAGTCGGCGCCGTGCCCAGGAGGGTGCTGAGAGGTGTATGCACGGGCAAGGTCAGCGGTCCGCTCACGGAGGAACTCGCTGGCGCTTCTACGGGCGTGATGACTGGGGGGGCAATCGGCGTGCTCGCGGGAGGCGTGGCTGGCATAGCCACTGGTGCAGCCGTTGGTGCACTCGCGGGTGGCATCGCTGGAGCAATCGTGCGTGCTGATACCGGAACGCTCTCAGGCACGGCTGCTGGCGGCGCATATACTGGTGCTGGTGCTGGTGCTGGAGTGCTAGCCGGAGGTGCCGAAGCCGGAGTAATCACGGGCGCAGGTGCATGCGCAGCAGCGGCAGGTGTGCTCGCGAGACTCGCTGACTGAGGGGCAGGCAGTGCACTCGGCTGCAAATATGCCGCCAAGCTCGCCGGTGAGGCGGCTGGGGTTGCCGCTGGAGTGCTCGCGGGCACGTTCGCCGCAGCGCTCGTGGACGGAGTCGCAGGTGCGGCTGCCGGTGTGCTCGCTGGCACATAGGCGGGAGCACTCACGGGAGGTGCCTCAGGCGCGCTCACTCGCGATACTGCTGGTGTACTTGGTGGCACTGCTGATGGCACGCCTGCCGGAGGATTTACCGGGGTACTCGCGGGAACATGTGCATGGGTGGGTGTTGACGGCGCCGCGGGTACGCCTGTTGGTCCATATACCGGCACACCTGAAGATGGTGTCACTGGCGCGCTCACGGGTGGAGCCGCGGAGGTACTTGCCGGAGGCGCCACTGCAGGCGTGCTCGCGGGCACATACGCAGCGGCGCTCACTGGCGGAGATGCAGGCATGCCTGCCGGAGGCGTCACCGGCGGACTCACCCGCGATACTGCAGGAGTACTAGCCGGGGGCACCGCCGAAGGAACCGTGGCAGGATGGGTCGCTGGCGTGCTGACCGGCGGAGCGGCTGGGATACCTGCCGGAGGCGTCACCGGCGGGCTCACCCGCGATACCGCCGGAGTGCTGGCTGGTGACACCGCTGAAGGCACAGTGGCGGCGGGAGGAGCCGCCGGCGTGCTCCCGGGCACAGATGCGGGCGCGATCGGGTTCGGCGTTGGCGTCACGGGCGCGCTCACCGGCGGCGCGGCTGGCATGGGCCGAGGGGCGGCCACGGGGGCCGCTGCGGGTGGCGTCGCCGCTGCGATATTTGCGGGGACAGCGAAACTCGAACTCAACGGCGGTATGGTCGGCGTGCTCAGCGGTGCGATCACGGAGGCCACGGTGGGCATCGGCGCGCTGGCCGGACGATCCGGAACGCGTGAGGGAACATTTGCGGCCGGACCCGCACCCGGGGGAGGCTCCGTGGCACGCGACGGCCGCCGCAGTGCTTGTGACATCAACCCAAGACCTGTGAGGAAGGACTCAAGCTGCTGGCTGGTCTGGGAATTGTCCTGCTGCCAGGCCGAAATGCACTGCTGCTCGGCGAGCACCTTCTCAAACCAGCGCGGCGTAGCCATGGAAGACTTGTCCTCCAAGAGAAAGACCAGCACCGGCTTGGACTCAATGGCCTGGAGGAACTGGTTCACCACCAGCTTCGAGTCCAGTGCGGCGCGGGAGGTGAAGAAAATGACGGCCAGTGCGCCGGAAACTTTGCGCTCACGCGCCTGTTGATTCTCCTCCGCGCTCAGCTTGGGATGGGGAAAGGGACCCGGATGTCCGCATTGCAGACCATAGTCCTGCTCCAACACCGTGATCCATGGCCACACCTTGTCGGTGTCCTGACTTGCGTAGCACAAATGGATATGACGCTGGGGTTTCATCGGGCGGGTTGTTCTTGGCACGCAGGGGGGCTGCCTGCGTCCGGCCCCTCAGGCGGAACGCATCACGCATCCTATACTCAAGCGTAAGGACTTCCACAAGCCTGAAGGCTGCCGGGAGCATCATCAAAATTACCAGAATGCACGATTGAGCGAATCTTCAGACTCAGTTCGGTTCACCTCAAAAGTCTCTCCTTCGATGATTCCACCTTCTGAGACACTCGCCCACCCGCCTAGTCAGTCCGTCTCCAAGGCTTCGGCCGGCACGCTTTTACCCGCATGGAGGTCGAACTTCTTCACAATGCGCGTCAGCAACTGCCCGCGCTCGCCTTTTCCTTTTTCCGTGAGGGTGAGCAGTTTCGCATCTATCTGATCCTGCACGTCCAGCGCACAGGTGGCCCAGGGCAGTGTGACGGTGTGTTCACCCTGCACCAGGAGATCATAGCGGATCAGTCCCTTGATGTAGGCATTCCAACTCGGGTAACCGAGGGCCTTTGCCCGCAGTTCAGCCGCCTCGGCAAGGCAGGCGGGGAGCTTCGTGGATCGGGTGTGCGAGGCCATGGGAAAATTTAGGGATTGGGTGGTTTTGTCCTTAGTGTGTGCGGAGCCTCACAGCATGGTCGAAAATCCCTCAATGGCAAACGTGTTCGCATGAACAGATGCTCATTTTTGGCCCCTCCTCTCCGTGGAACCCCATGATGTCCTCACCGAAAACTCGGCCGGAAATCTCTGCCCACCTCGTCGCACCTCCGGCGAAACGGCGCTCAGCGTTTAATGGCAAAAACAGATCACCCGGCTCCCGCGGTGACGATTGTCGCGAGATAGCCGGGGGAGTGAAAACACCCCAGATTTTCTGGTGGTTTGCTGCACTCGTTTAGGAGAGACGCTTGCGGATGAGCTGCTCGAGCCAGTTGCTCAGGCTGCGTCCATCCTGCTCCGCGACGGCGCGGGCCCGATCCAGCAGATCCTCAGAAAGGGTGATGCTGGTCTGGGTCTTGCCGGGTGCGCGCATGCCATGACGGGAGCCGGCCTTCTTCTTGGATGTTTTCTTGGTAGCCATATCACACCATATCCCAGCTCCATCATGGTGCGCAACCAATTTTGCGCCACACGGCCAGCACCGCCACACCATGGTGCATACTACACCATCACACCTCCTGTGTCGCGAAATGGCATCGTCCCTTGTGATCGCAAGGAAAAACGCGGCGTGTTCCCGCCAGACCGGTCAATTGCCCCCCTTTCCACTTTCCTCCTTGGCGCTGCATAGTATCCTCGGCGCATGTTCCGCCTCATCAAGTTTCTCCTGGCCCTGCTCGTGCTGATCCTCATCGCTGCGGTGGGGTTGATTGTCACCATGGCAAACGTGGAGGATCCTCTCACCTTCACCATCCTCAACCAGCAGCCGGTGACCGGCGGGGGCGGGACGACTCTCGAGTGTGAGGTGAAGAATACCAGCCCCTTTCCCATGGACCTCATGCCGGGGAGTTTGACGTTGCTGCCGGCGGAAAACGCCAGCGCGGCCTTCCTTGCCGAGGCGGACCGGGCATCGGTCGGTGTACGGTTGAAGACTGGCGAGACATGGAAGGGAAAGCTGCTGGGACCGATCCCTCCGAATCCGGCCGATATCCACACCTTCAGCTATGACTGGAATGTGTGGGGGCAGGACAAGGCACGCGGATTCCTCCGATGGCTGGAGCAGAACGCCTCCTTCGTTCCGGATTCCTGGCTCGCGTCACTCTTCTGGCACACCGAGCCGCGCAAAGGACGTGTGAAGAACGTGGCGCTGCCGGGGAAAGCGGCAGGCGCGACTTCCCCAAGCAGCAGTCCTAGCACGGCAAAGCCAATTCCTTGATGCAAACGGACTGCGCTCGAATGCCGTGAGGACAAAGACGCGTTGACCCACCATCATCCGCGCGTTGCTGAATCGCCGGTCCCGGGCGTGCTCATCCATGACATTAAGGAGGTCTTCTACCGGGATCCACCGAGCTTCAAATCACTTGAGCCTGATATCTTCTTTCTCTTCCACCTTCGGTTTCTGCCTTTCGCGATTCTCCTCGGCCATGCGGTACCACTTGAGAGCCTCGGCATTATCCTGGGGAACACCGGTACCGTTCTTGTACGCGTCGCCGACGGCATACTGCGCATCGACATTTCCCTGATCGGCGGCTTTGCGGAACCACTTCAGGGCTTCCTCCGGATTCTCCTTCACTTCCTTCCCCTGCTGATAGGCGCGCGCGACTTTCATCTGAGCATCCGCATTGCCCCGCTCTGCAGCGCGTGTGAGGCTTTCGAAGGCCAACTGTCTGACCCGATCGCCTGGGCCACCGGACCCTGGCTCCATACCCCAGGGATCCTTGCCAAACTTTGACTGGCTCGTCCAGTAGATGCCGTACGCCACTCCGCTTACGCACACGATGGCGAGCAGGAAACGCAACAGTCTCTGCCAGACGGTCAGGGTTCGACCAGTGGTCTGGGCGGGCTGCGGGGAATGCGAAACCCGCTCAGCCGCCGCCACCTTCGCGATCTCCCTGTCGGTCATGCCTGATGGCGCGAATGGACGCGTCGGGAGATGCCGTGACGAATCCGTGTGGGGGCTGGACTCCTTTTCCGCGGGATGATAGCGATCCCCGAGCACAGGCACCAGTGCATGGTCGCCTGCGAGTTCGACATCGGACGCTACAGTGGCACTAGCATCAGCCGGGGCGGTGATGCCCAACACGGATACCGGTTTGGCAACCACGGGCGGAGCCGAAGCAGCAGGCGTGACCGTGGAGGCAACCGGAGTTGGCGCATGATGGGACGCCTGCACTGCAGCGGAAGCCTCCTCCGCATGCGCGGCAGAAGTCTCCCGTGCAACCGGCTTCGGTTTTTCAACCGGCAGGTCAACAACAACAGGCGGTTCGGCAGCCGGCAGCTCTGCAACGTGAGAAGACACAGGGACAACCGCGGGCACCGGCACCGGCATCGGCTCAGGCTCAGGCGGTACTGGTGGCGGCGAGAGAATGGGAGTGCGCCGCAACCGCGGGGAAATGACGACCTTGGGCGGACGCACCTGGGTGATGGCTGCGTCCACGCGCGGCGCCACAGTGCCTTCCTTGCCAGCGTCCGGAGATGCAGGAGCCGCAGGCAGCGACACTGGTGCCGTGGCCAGAGGTGCAGGCGCAGGCGTGGGCGTGCGCCATTGCGCAGGTGCTGCCTCCCGGAGTTCCACCTTGGGAATGTCCACGGGCTTCAGCGGCACCACTTTCAATGGGCCGATCTCATGGAGGAAGGGATTTGCCGCAGAGGCGCTGGAGCCAGCGGGCGGGGACGTTGGCGTGTCGGCCTCGATGTCGGCAATCCAGCCCTTCTCCCAAGGCGGCTCTTCGAATGGTTCTGGCACCACGGCAGACTGAGTGATGGTCGTCGGCTTGGTGGCATGGGTCGTCTCCGTGCGCCATGCTGCAGGCACGCGTCCGGTTTCTCTCGGATGTTCCGCCCCGGCAGGAGATGGATTTGGAACCGCCGCCGATGTTGCATCCGTTGCTGGCGTCGAGAGAACAGCACCGACTTCATAGGAAGCAGGCGGCGTCTCAATGGGCGCAGCCGGGATGGCAGCCGCCTTCTCCACCGGCTCACGCTTTATCTCCGGCTCCGTGGAATGCACCGGCACGGGGACCTGAAGCACCTCTCCAAGGGGAGGCGCATCTGGAGCATTAAGATCAGCATCGGCGGAACTCTCCACCTTTGCAGCGTCAGGCTTCTCGCTTGGGAGCGGATCCCAGGCCACAGGGGTGCCAGACTCAGGCACCAACGAGGGGGAGGACTTGTCCCCACCCTTCCCATAGGCCAGCTTCATCGCCTCCTCCACCCACGGATTGGCAGTCTCATCAGGCTCCTGCTCACAGAGGGACCGTAGCACGTCATAAGCCTCGTGAATGCGCGCCGTCTGCTCCAGAGCCTTGCCAAGCTGGACGCGGTCGTTCATGAACTGCGCGGGAAGCCAGGTCACGAGGGCGTTCTTATGCGCGGACTTCAGCTCCACTGCGGAGAATGGAGGCTCGATTTGAAGAAGGGTCTGGGCTTCTTGCGCCGTCATGAGAGGGTCTCGAATGCTGGTATGGAAATGGCAGGGGAAGATTTGCGCATGGGACTGCGGTTGTCGAGCAACGCTCCCGCCTTTTCGAAGCGAAAGCCGGGCGTTTCTCGAGAAACCAGCGGTCGCAGCGCAAGATCCGCGCCAGCAATGTCATCACTGCCCAGCAGCGCCCGGAGCGGGAGTCTGTGCCTGCGCCTCTGCCGGCATCTGCTGGGGCGCGCCGGGCAGCATGCTCAGGCGCCAGGCGGGCTTGTCGAAGTCACGGAGCTGGTCCATTTCGCAAGCGCGCAGTTTCTCCTCCATGCCGGCACGGTCGCTGCCTTCATGCAGCGCGTGGATGATGGCCAGGGCGACCATGTTGCCCTCATCATAACCTTGCACGGCATCCTCCCACGGGGTGTAGCTCGTGAGCCGGGTGGAAAGTATGACGCCGGTCTCGTGTGACTTCTTTGCGAAGCATTCGCCGAACCACTGGCGGAAGTGCATGTCCGAGAGACATCCGGTCCAGGAGACGAGCTTGGGGGTGGACTCGCGCTTCCGCAAATAGGGGCCAAGCGCCTGCATCCCCGGGCGGTTGCGCTTATAATAGGAGAAATCTGTTGTGGATACACCGCCGGCGGCAGGACGCGTCTCCGGCGGGTATGTATCCGGGCCGCCGCCACTGCGGGAGTGGCCCACGTAGATCATCACCTCTGCCTCGGCGCAGGCCTTCTTTGTGAAATCCATGGCCTCCCCGCTGCGCAGGAGCTGGTCCTTGTAGCCGATGCCGATGTTCTTCGTGCCGCTCTTGGACAGGGCGCTCCACATAAGGGCCACGCGGAGCATCTGGCCCTTCTTCGTCTGGCCGGTGAGAATGCGCAGGTTCGGCGCGTCCATGGGCACACCGAGCGCCTTCGCCGCAGCCTCGGAAGCGGGATACTCCTGGAAACCGAGATCCTTCAGCGAGCCCATGAAGCGCTCCGCGCGCAGCGGATCATTTGCCTCGCGTGTGTCCTTGGTATCATCATACCCGAACGTGACGCGGATGTCAGCGATGCCATCATCAGCAAAGATGGACTTGATGAGCTTCTCAAAGGAAGCGTCCCTCCGCCGCTCGGCCGTCAACTTTTCCAGCGCTTCGGGCGGGATGGTGTCCCTGGTCTTCTCCGCCGGTGCGCCTGGGGCAGCGGCGGGCTTTTCAGGTGTGGTCGAGGCCGTTTGCAGTTCGGCCGCCGCCATCCTTAGAGCAGGCATCATCTGCAAAAGGCACAGCGCAATCACCCAGCCACATCCGGTGGCCCGGACAAGCTTGCAAGGGGAATGGACACTGTCGCTGGATGCCAGCATGGGAGGTACTGCCGCCATTGTACATGATTCGCTCGGAAGCGCTAGCAGGTGCAAGGAATCAGCTCAGCCCTTTCCCAATCTTCTGCGTGGTGCCTCCCTTGGAACCTGATAGCGAATCGCCGAGATTCGGCAAAGATTTGCTACGGGTCAGTTGGGCGCGCGTGCTTTTGTCCCCGGTGTCCGCTTCAGGGACCGGAGTCAGCGAATGTCTCCTGGTCGAGTTCGACTGCTTCATCCCCGTGGACTCTCCAACGGTCATGCGCGACACCTGATTGAGAGTACTCAAGTCATACTTGCCATCGGTGCCGGGGGTGAATGTTTTGAATGTGCCTTCCGGCTTGTGGGCTATGCGATTCTCCACGTCCTGGGCAAAGGCCATTTCTGGAGCGGTGAGATGCCGTTGTTCATCGTCCTTTGCCGTCTGTAGCTGACGTTCCTTCTTCGGAATCAACGTGCTCACCTGCTGCCTGATTTCCAGAATCATGGATTTCAGTTTCTCCGTGGCCACGGTTGGCGGATCGTTTTTCACCTGAGTGCTGGGGGAGACTGTATTCGAAGGAGCGTCCTCCTTCCGGATGTCTTCAGACAACGCCATGAAATCGTCTTCATCGAGCTCTGCGTCTTCTGCCATGTCCTGGTTCAGTTCATCCAGCAGAGCCTTCGGGTTGGTCTTCAGTGCTTCCCGGAACGAAGCCTCATCCAGGCCACGGCTCGTCAGGGCCTGCACCATCAGATCCATGTCAGCCAGTGTCTTGTGCACCTCATCCAAAGAGGACTGACGGGCTTCCACGGCAATGCGAAACGGCTCATGGCATTTGCGAATGTCACTGACCGATACCCGCATCATGTCATCTCCCACAGCTTCGGCATTCTTGTCATTCGACAATCTGCCGGGAGGAACCATGACGCAGACCTTCACCCCGGCATCTTCAATGCCGTCCCTTTTCATCGCCTCCCTCGCCGCCACCTCGAGCGAAGCCAAATGTGCGGCTCCCATGTTGATGGCAACCACGCATCCCCCCTCCTGGGAGATGCCCTTCATGAGTTCTGAAGCCTTCGCTCCCATGCCCTGGACCCGCTGATACTCCATGTCCTGAAGCGTTTTCCCCTTGATCCGTCCATGGGAGTCCGTGAGCAGGCGCTCCTTTTCTGCGTCCGTCACGGGATCCAGACCCCTCACCGCCACATGGTGCTTCGCCGCCCAATCCAGAATCGCGGCCTCCTGAATGCGAGCAGGTCCTTTTTTTAAGTTTACATCGTTCTTCCAGACCTTTTGCTGGTCATTGAACGTGAAAAGCATCTCCATCTCGCTCGGCTCGTGCTGACCTGTTTCGATCGAGAGAGCGTCTGATTCCCTTCCCTTGAGTTTGCTTTTGTTTGCCTGGTAGAATTGATCGAAGTCTGGCGCGTCTGTCCCTTCCAGATAGATCTGCATGACGGCCCGGTTGTGCAGGCTTCGGATGGCTGCGGCATCCTTCACATCGGCATCCGAATGCTCAATGGCGAGCACCAGTTTCTCTCCCGTTTTCTCAAACTCCGTGCGAAGTCTTTCCAATTGCGCACCCACCGCGACCATCGAGGCTTCGTCCGTGTGGTCCTGGCCAAAGGCCACAAAGCTGACATTTTCTCCGGGCATGGTGGAAGCAGGGATTGGTGAATCTCACTCGATGGATCGATACCAGCGGTGAACGCACTCCGCGTATGTGGCAAGCGCAGCGTACTGCACCGATATTCAAATTGGGATATCAACCATGAGAGCATGATAAAACCATACTCTTACGCTTTCACTGGAGGAATCCGCGCCCGAAGCATGATGCGGCGCGCGCTTTGAGCACAGATTGGATCGCCGCGAGTCCGTCAACCGTTCCGGTTCGGCGTGCCCAGCACATGGGTTTTCGGCGGCAGCATTACGTTGTCGAACGTCTGGGTGAACATGGCGGCGGCGAAGAAGGCCACAGCGCTGAGTGTCTCTGAGCCCGTGTTTACCAGATCGTGACGAAGCGGCGTGGGAAGCACAAAGACGCTCCCGGGTCCCACCTGATGCTTGCTGCCGTCTTCGAGCTGAAGTTCACCCGTTCCCGCAATGATGTATTGTGTCTCCTCCGTGGCATCCGTGTGCCAGCCCAACCGTCCACCGGGCTCGATTTCATACACAATCGTGGAGGATTCCGTTGTTCCGTGTCCGCCATAGAGAACAAATGCGCCATTCCAGCGCACACCGGGGTCACCCTCCCCGCGAATGGGCACTCTCTCAAGTTTCCGGGTATCGACGATGGTGGCATTCATGAATGCACGCCTAACGGTGTTCTCCAGGAAGTCAATGAACGCCGGCGGTTCCACGCATAAAAACGAGCCCTAAATATTGGTATATAACTATCGACGGAAGGTTTAATCGCACGGCAGCGCACGCTACTCCTCCACGGGGAAGCCCGTGAAGAGCACGCACCAGTTCCACGCGGGATATCGCTGGCCCGCACGCGTGCCGTATGAAGCATCGCTAAAACGGTAAGGACACTCCTCGGCGCCGATTTCCGAGTCCCGCAGGTTTCCATACGTGAACGCTCGCTGGGCGATGATGGTCTGGCCTGCATTGAAGGCCACGCCATTGCGCAACTCACGTGTCTCGAAGCGCAGGAAGGTGTCGCCATCCTCCACGATCACCTTGCGAACCGGCACCCGGGTGGCAGCGCGACCAGGGGCCGTATTGGCTGCGAAGAAGGCACCCTCATCACGCAGCGGCATGAGGTTGGCCACGGGACTGCCTTTGAGGACCATCTCCATGGTGGGCTGGCCATCCTCCACTGGACCCTTGCGGAAGGCGGCGATGGCGCCGAGTTTGCCGGCATTGGGGTTACCATAGTTGATGCGCAGCTTCGCCCGCATTGGGAGTGGATTCCCGAAGCGCAGACGCAGCCGCGTGGGTGCATCCACTTCCACAGCGATGATGGGATACACGACGCCCTGACCATCACGAAGCTGGAATCCGTGGAGGGATGCATAGCCGCCGCTCATGGTGCTCTCCTGCCGGGGGAGGAACGTCTCATCCAGCACGAGTGGAGGATGGGGCGCCTTGAATTCCATGAGCACACTCATGCCTCCTGTCTCCACCCACGCTCTTTTCGGTCGGAGCGGCTCCCAGTCACTGCCGGTGTAGCGTACTGCCTGGATCACCTTGCCAAATTGCTGGCCGAGCCAGCGCTCTGCATCCGCGGCGAGGTGGATGGGATCTCCATAGATGCCGCCCGCGCGCTTGCTGTTGAGTGCGCTGGGCATGGCGTAGTGCGACCCCACCATGTGGATGTTTGGATCCTTGTCCGCCGCCATGAGCTGCGCCTCACCCGCTGGACCGAGGGTCTGGTAGGTGAACATGGGAATCTCATTGCTCTGTCCCGTGATGGCGCAGATGTCCGCGGACCATTGCTTGCGATAAGCGATGAGTTGATCGCGGTACCACTCCTGTCCCTGCGGACGTGGCATTTCATCATCCCAGCGGGTCGGTTTGATGCCGCCGGTGGGTCCGCCATTGGCCTCACCCTGCATCCAGCAGAAGGCGGCCATCTCAAACTTCTCCCCTCTGGCGTGTGCCTGCTTCACGGCACGCCGTGCATCATCCAGGCTCGTCCTGTAGTAGCCACCGCCATGGCGACGGTTCTCCGGCGTGCGCGGATCCGTGGAGATGTCCGCGAGGGAGAGTTCCTGGATCTGGCGCCCACCCTGCCCAGCATATGCCACGAGAATGTGCGGCAACTCCCATTGCGGTGGCTGGCCGGGAACTGGTCCTCCCATGCCGTGGAGACGCCAGCCCGCCTTGATGCTGTCCGCCATGCCATTGGCGATCGTCTCGCCCAGGCCACCGTAAACGGCGGCTTTTAGCGGCATGAATGCGAACTGCTCATCCGGGCGCTTCTCAGGGGTGGCGGCGTTGTCCCCGGCAATCCATGTCCTCACCCCGCGTGCGAAGCTGTAGTTCCCGAGCCCTGCGTCCACGGTAGTAACCAGTGGCACCGACTCCGCACCCTCGCAGAGCGACTGGCCCATGAGCCATATGCCCTGAATGGCCGCAAACTTTGACTGAGCCGGCGATGGTGCGGCTGTCTGGGCGTGGAGCGATGTGATGGTGAGAGCCACGGCAACGCAAGCAACCATGATGCCGACAGCGCGTGATCGGTGATTTTTCAGATGCAGATGCAAGTCGTAACGCATGTTCGGCAGGATGTTGCCTGCATATACGTCGGAGGTCCGACTGGTCTATGGAGAACGACGCCAAAAAGGATCACTCACCACAAGATCATCACCGCCATTGAACGCAGACACTGAAAGCAAGAGATAGTTGAACACCGGTCCGAAGGAAAACGGCGGAGTATCCCTATCACTCCCCATCCACCAACTTGCGGATCGCTTCTTCCAGCCTGGGGATGCTCACGGGCTTCACGAGATGCTGGGAAAAGCCGGCCTCGCGGCTCTTGCGAATGTCCTCCGCCATGCCGTAACCGCTCATGGCAATGCCGGGAATGGCGCGGATGCTGCGAATCTGGCGCATGAGCTCAAAGCCGGTCTGGTCCGGGAGCCCCAGGTCACTCACCACAAGATCAAAGGGCTGCTCCCGCACCATTTGCAAGGCGTCGGCAACGGTGTGGGCCACACTGACCATGAAGCCACGCCTGCGCAAATGCGTGCTGAGGGCGCGCGCGGTATCGGCGTGATCCTCGACGATCAGCAGGTACCGCGGCACGGGATCGTGCGTGTGCTCTGGCAAAGGTTTTTCGGAGGCTGGCGCGGTGGACGTGGTCTCGATTGGCAACGTCACGATGAACCGCGCACCATTTCCCAAGCCATCACTCTCCGCGACGATCCTGCCGTGATGCATGTCCACTAGCGCCTTCGTGATGGCAAGACCAAGGCCGAGGCCGCCAAATTGCCGTGTGATGCGGATGTCCCCCTGCTCAAAGGCATTAAAAATTGTCGGCAACAGATCGGGAGCGATGCCCATGCCAGTGTCCTGCACTTCAATGCGCAGCGTGGCATCCGGCGAGCGCCGGGTGGTAATGGCGATCCTGCCTCCCGCAGGTGTGAATTTCACCGCATTGTTCAGCAGGTTCCAGAGCACCTGTTGCAGGCGGGCGGAGTCAGCGCGCACGGTACCAACATCCCCGGCGAAGTCGCACTGCACGTGGATGGACTTTTCCGTAATCTGCGAACTGCACATGGTGCACACCTGGCGAATGGATGCATTCACGTCCACAGACTCCAGATTGAGATTAAGCTTGCCGCTGACAATGCGGCTGATGTCCAGAAGGTCATCGATGATCTTGGCCTCCAGCTCAATGTTGCGCCGGATCATTGAGAGGTCCTCCCTAATCTCGGCAGGCAGGGAATTGTCCCTCTCCATCATGGTCGCCGCCATGAGCACGGGGGTGAGAGGTGTGCGCAACTCGTGGCTCAGCACTGCGAGGAAAAGGTCCTTGGAGCGGTTTGCGGATTCCGCCACCTCGGCCGCGTCACGCAGGCGGGGCTCCGCCTGCTTGTTGGCGGTGATGTCCTGCGCCACGCCAAGCATCCCCGCGAGGCGACCATCGGGCTGAAAGACGCAACGCCCCTTCGCAGCCACCCAGCACAGGCTGCCATCCGGCCGGTTCACACGGTACTCGATGTCATAGTCGCCACCGGACTCAGCCGAGGACTGCGCAGCGGCGCGGGCACGGTCGCGATCCTCCGGATGGATGATGTCACGCAAAACCGCACGCGCGGGGTGCACGCCGGGAGCCACGCCATAGATCTGCGCGGTGCGCTCAGAGATGGTCATGGTGTCCACCTCGGCATCCCAGTTCCAAGTACCCAGCCGTGCGGCGCCGAGGGCGATGCCGAGCTGCTGGGCATTTTTCTCCATTGCCTCCGTGGTCTGCAGCCGATCCAGGGCGACGGCGGCATACTGGGTGATGAGGCGGAGGAATTCGATCTCCTCCTCATCGAAGCTGGGACGCGTGTGACTTGCGAAGGACAGCGTGCCGAGAAGGCGCTCCCCGACCATGAGCGGATGGCAAGCGTATGCCTGGATTCCAAGACTGCGGACGAGATCGGTCTTGGGATCATTGCCGTGCTGAATGTCCGTGGCAATAATCGCCCTGCGAATCTGCGCCACCGTGCCGCAGACGGCCACGCCCAATGGCAGGGTCGCAATCGACTCCGCCACCTCCTGCGGTATGCCCTGGCAGGAGTGAAGCCTCAGGTGATCGCCCGACTCCGCCATCATGAAGTTGAAGTAGGTGTCCACCTCAAGATTCTCGGCGACCTTGGGGAAGAGATCGCGCACCACGGTCTCTGAGTCCGCTGCGCCAATAAGTTGGGCGAGCAACTCGGAGAGAAGCTGCATGCGCTCGCTGCGGCGGCGCAACTGCTCTGCAGCATGCTTGCGCTCACTGACGTCACGCACATGCAGGGCGAGCATCTCGCGGGAGGGGTAGGCGCGCACCTCCAGCCAGATTCGCGCTGCCTCGAAAAAAAACTCGATGATGGCGGGCTTCTGCGTGGCCGACACGTTGCGTAGAAATTTCCCAAGCTCGGCGTCCTCGAGCTCGGGAAACTGTTCCCACAAGTCCTCTCCCAGAAGCGGCGCCCCCGATTGCCGCACGGCAGCGACGAGCTGCATGTAACCGCGGTTCACATAGGTGAAGCGCCAGTTCTCATCCAGCACGGCGAAGGGTTCGCTGATGCTTTCGAAGATGTTGTGCAGGCGCTGCTCGCTCGCCTTCTGCTCGCGGAGGAGGTTACGGACCTGATACTGGCGCTGGCGTGAGCGCATCGCCACCTCCACGGTGCTGCGCAAGGTTTCCGGATGGAAGGGCCGCTCCAGCAGGGATACATTCCCTCCGAGACCAAGGGATGCGAGGCGCCGCAACCGCCACTGCACCGACTCCCCACGACCCGTCACGATCACCACGGGAATATCCGACCAGGAAGGCTGCAGCTTCAGCGCTTCCAAAAAGGCGGAAATCGTGGTCGGACCCAGCCCCTCTTCCGCGAGGATGACGGCGCCGCAACCGCGTGCGATGTTTACACACACGTCTGCCATGGTGCCGCACTGTTGCACGGTGCACCCGGTGC
>JAEYUU010000039.1 GCA_023429545.1 Verrucomicrobiota bacterium | reverse complement strand
ACCTGGATCAGGCACGGGCCCAGGAGCTGGCCGCACTGTACGGTTCGAAGGCGGTCTCCACGCTGGAGGAACTCACTGCCCTCACGGATGCCGTGGCTGTGGCCGTCCCCACCGTGGCGCATCGCCCCGTGGCAGGTCATCTTCTGGAGCATGGCCGGCATGTGCTGGTGGAGAAGCCACTGAGCGACAGCCTCAAGGAGGCCCAGGAACTCGTGGCCCTGGCAGACGCAAAGAATCTCGTGCTTCAGGTGGGGCATATCGAGCGCTTCAATCCCGTGATGCGCCAGCTTGAGGAGCGCATCAAGCTGCCACGCTTCATTGAAGCCACACGGCTCTCCCCCTTCCCAAACCGCAGCATGGATGTGGGCGTGGTGCTGGACGTGATGATCCACGATCTGGAAATCATCCTGCATCTCGTGAGCTCGCCTCTTGTGAGCGTGGATACGGTGGGCATGCCGGTGCTGACCAAGCGGGAGGACATCGCCAATGCCCGCCTGCGTTTCGAGAACGGCTGCGTGGCCAACGTCACCGCCAGCCGCGTGAGTGACAAGAAGATGCGCAAGATTCAGGTCTTCCACACGGAAGGTTACATCTCCCTCGATTATCAGGAGCAGACCGGCCACATTTACCGTCGTGATGGCATGAGCATCGCGCGCGAAGAAGTGCAGGTGGAAAAAGAGGAGCCGCTCAAGCTGGAACTGGCGGCCTTCCTCGAAGCCGTACGGCAAGGAGCGAAGCCCCTGGTCACCGGCCAGCAGGGCGCGGACGCACTGCACCTCGCGATTCGGATCACGGAGGACATTGCCAAGGCCACGGCAGCGCTCCGCCCATGAAGAAGATTTTCATTCTGGCCGGCGAGGTCAGCGGCGACACCCACGGCTCAGGGCTCATGCGTGCCCTGCAGGATCTGCATGGCGGCATCGAGTTCTCGGGATTCTGCGGTCCGCAAATGAAGCAGTGCGGCGGGGCGAAGATGCTGGACTGGGTGGAGCAGGCTGGCGTGCTGGGCCTGTGGGAGGTGATCAAAGTGTACGGCTGGTTCAAGCAGAAGATGCGCGAGGCATTGGACCTGGTGGCGGCGGAGAAGCCGGATGCCGTCATCCTCATCGACTATCCCGGGTTCAACCTGCGCTTCGCAAAATCCCTGCGCACGGCAGGTTATGACCGTCCCATCATCTACTACATCAGCCCCCAGGTGTGGGCGTGGAAGAAGGGGCGGGTGAAGACCATGGCCAAGCTGCTGGATCTGATGATCTGCATCTTCCCCTTCGAGAAGGACCTCTATGAAAAGAGCGGCCTGCGCACCGTCTTCTCCGGCCATCCCATGGTGGATCGCACGAAAGCACTGTCACGCGGATGGACTCGCGAGCCGGACCTCGTGGGCTTCTTTCCCGGCAGCCGCGCCAATGAAGTGAAGCGCCACTTCCCCGTGATGCTGCAGGCGGTGAAACTCATCCGTGAGGCAGTGCCAGAGGCGAGGTTCGCCGTGAGCGCTGCCAACCAGAATCTCGCGAACATGATGCGCGGCATGGCTGAGGCTGCGAACCTGCCGGATGCGATGCGCTGGATCGAGGTGGGCACCTCCAGCGATCTCATGCAGCGCGTGCAGGTCGGCGCGGTGGCCAGCGGCACTGCCACGCTGGAAGCGGCCTGCTTTGGGCTGCCCCATGTGCTGGTGTACAAGGTGAACTTCATCACCTACGCGGTGGGGAAATCCGTGGTGAAGATCAAGCACCTTGGCATCGTGAACATCCTGGCGGGCGGGACCGTGGTGCAGGAACTCGTGCAGCATGAGTTCACTCCGCAGAGCCTCACGCAATCGCTGGTCACGCTGCTCCAGGATGACGTGGCACGCACCGCGCTCACCACGCGGCTGGCGGAAGTGGTGGCCACGCTGGGCGAAGGCGGCGCCTACCGTCGCGCGGCAGAGGCAGTGCTGATCCAGATGAACATGGAGGAGGTTGAGCAGAAAGTTTCATGAGCACCGACGCGACGCCACCCGCATCCCCCGAGACGCCCGCCAAGGCCGGCTGCATCGTGCGAGCTTTCATCATCATCCTGCCGCTGGGACTTGCCTTCATGGTGCCGATGTCCCTGTGGATTTATTACCAGAGGAAATACGCGCCGGAAGAAGCTGCCTCACACCTGGCGCCCATGCTGCAGCGTGAACTCAATGGGGAGGACATGGCCCGCTATGAGCAGGGATTCTCGCGGAGCATTGGTGATCGCGGCCTGTCCAATCCGGACAACCTTAAGGCTGCGGCGAGCTACGTGGAATCCACCATGGGGTTCGCGAACATGGGCTACAACATCCAGCGGCAGGACTTCGAAGCTGGCGGACAGATCATCTCAAATATCGTCGCCGAACTGCCCGGCAAGAAGGGTAACAAGGATACGGTGCTGGTGGTGGCGGACTATGACACGCCGGATGCGAGCGACATTGCGGCGATGATGTGCGTGGCGCATGCCATGGTGGGCACGAGCCATCCCCATGCCATCCGGTTTGCGGCGGTTACCCAGGGCGACACGGAAGATCCCAAGGCGAACGGCATCGAGCAGGTCGCGAAGCAACTCGCCGAACTGGAGATCCCCATCACCGCGGTTGTCCTCATGCGTCCACCGCTCAAGAACACGCCTGCCGCATGGCAGAGAGCGAAGATCATTCCCCTGGCGGCAGAACTCAAGGATCCCACCCCCACTCCGCTGGATATGCTGCAGCGATTGAAGAAGGCGGTGGAAGATGCCGCGGGTGAATGAAAGCGGATTGGGGCTGGAGGCTTGAAGATCGAGGTGCGCCGTTTCGCGGTTCTCCTTACGCATCTCGCTTTGCGTCGTGGAGCGGCGCTGCTGTCATCGCTTGCGTGCGACAATCCCGCTTCATCTCACTCGCTCTCTACTCCCTCCCCACATACCTCTGAATCTCCGGCAGCCGTGCGAGGTCCAGGTTCCCTCCCGAGAGCACCGCTGCCACCTGCTGCCCGGCGAATCTGTCCCGCTGCTGCATCGCCGCAGCCACGGTCGCGGCTCCGGCGCCTTCCGCGAGATTATGGGTGTGCTCGAGGATGCGCGCGGCGGCAATGCGCAGTTCCTCATCACTCACCAGGATCACGTCATCCATCAGTTCGCGCATGATGGCCAGGGTCATTTCCGCAGGCACGCGTGTCGCCAGTCCCTCCGCCCAGGTGTCTGCAGATTCAGTGACCACCAAGGTGCCGCTCCGCCAGGAACGCGCCACCGCGGATGCATTCTCCGCCTGCACCCCAATCACCTTCGTGCGTGGATTCCGCTGCTTCGCCACGATGCAGGCGCCGCAAACGCCACTGCCCAACCCGATGGGCACCAGCAGCACATCCGGATCTGGCAGCTTCTCAAAAATCTCCCAAGTGAGGGTGCCCACGCCCGCGATCAGCTTCGGCTCATTCGCGGAGTGCACATACCGGCAGCCGCGCTCCTGTTGCAGCGTGGCAGCAAACTCGCGCGCCTCATCGAAGTCCTTCCCATGCTCGATGAACTCGGCCCCGAGCTGGCGGATGGCGCGGTTCTTGTCCGGATTGTTCCCTCGCGGCACCACGATGGTGCATTTCACACCAAAGTGCTGCGCGGCGAAGGCCAGGGACTGGCCGTGGTTTCCCGTGGACACGCCCAGGATGCCCGCGGTGCGCTCCTCTTCGCTGAGTGTGCCCACCAGATTGACGCCCCCACGCACCTTGAATGCGCCCACCGGCTGGTGGTTTTCATGCTTGAGATGCAGCTCGCACCCCAGCATCCCGGACAAGCCGGGCCAGTTGCGCAGCAGCGTGGGCTGGAGCACTTCGTGGACGCGGGGCAGGGCCTCAAGAATATCAGCGTAGGTGACGGGGAGAGGAGTCATTCAATGTGGTTTGCCCCAGATGCGGTTAATATGCCTGCCGTCAACAGGAAACGGCGCGGCTCAGGTGGGGCGCATCCACCCTTGTCATCTCCGTCCGGCTGCGCTTTGATTCACTTCCCCGCATGATTGAAGTCCAAAACCTGACCAAAACCTATGTCGGCCGCACGGCGGTGGACGGGCTCACCTTTTCCGTGAAGCCAGGCGAGGTCGTCGGCTTCCTCGGGCCGAACGGCGCTGGCAAGAGCACGACCATGCGCATCCTGGCGGGGTTCCTCCCGCCGACCTCCGGTACGGCCAGGGTGAATGGCTTCGATGTTTTCCATCAATCCGTGCAGGCACGGCGCAGTCTGGGCTACATGCCGGAAAATGCGCCTCTGTACCTGGACATGCGGGTGAAGGAGTACCTCCAGTTCCGCGGCCAACTAAAAGGCGTGCATGGCAAGGAGTTGCGAAAGCGCATGGGGGAAGTGATGGAGGCCTGCGCGCTGACCGAGGTGCGGCGCAAGATCATCGCCACCCTCAGCAAGGGATTCCGCCAGCGGGTGGCTCTTGCGGATGCCATTCTCTCACGACCTCCCGTGCTCATCCTCGATGAGCCGACGAACGGCCTGGATCCCAATCAGATCCGCCACATCCGGGATTTGCTGCAGATCCACCGCGCCGAGCAGACCATTCTTCTCTCCACGCACATCCTCAGCGAAGTCGAGCTCACGTGCGATCGCGTGCTGCTGCTGCACAAGGGCAAGCTTCGGGCGGATGACACACCCAAGAATCTGGTCCGCCGCCTGCGCGTGGCGCGTGATGTGCAGGTGGAGATCCAGGCCGAGGGCAGCCCGGAGGAAACTTTCGCCGCCGTCACCGGCATTCGTAAAGTCACGGAAGAACGGGCGGACGGCTCGTGGCGCCGCTTCACCCTGCGCGTGGAAGCTCGTGGTGACATCCGCGAAGCGCTCAGCGATCTCGCCCTCAGAAAACAGTGGCCCATCCGTGAGCTCCATCTGGAGCAGCCCCGCCTGGAAGATGTCTTTGTGGAAATGACCAGCGGAGATTGATCCGCCGCGCCACGCCTGTCATTTCATCACTCCTTCGATTTTTTTCGCAACACCACTTCCGCTTCCTCTCCCGTGCGCCTGCTACTCACCCTGTTTACCAAGGAAATCCGGAGCTTCTTCTTCTCGCCCATCGCTTACGTGGTGCTGGCGCTGGTGATGATCATCAACGGCCTCTCCTTCCGCGCTGCGATCACGGTCCTGGAGACAAGCCCCCAGCAGGCCAGCATCGTCACCTGGACCTTCACCTCGCAGTGGTTCTGGCTCAGCTACTTCTTCGTGTTCCCGCTGCTCACCATGCGTCTCTTTGCGGAGGAGCGGAAGCTCGGCACCTGGGAAACGCTCTGCACCGCCCCCGTGCGCACGTGGCAGATTGTATTCGCCAAGTACCTCGCCAGCGTGGTGTTCTACTGCCTCCTCTGGGTACCCAGCCTGGCGAACTTCGCCATCTTCCAGACCATGACCAACTCCGCGGCGGAGATTCCGCCGGGCGCCCTGTACGGCACGTACATCCTGTTGTTCGCCATGGGTCTGTTCAATCTCTCCATCGGCTGCCTCGCCTCGGCACTGACGGCCAATCAGATCGTGGCGGCGGTGGTCTCATTCACGGCGAGCCTCATGCACTTCCTCGTGGGCGCGTTCGTCC
>JAEYUU010000025.1 GCA_023429545.1 Verrucomicrobiota bacterium | reverse complement strand
GTGCAGGCCCTCACCAAGCGTCACCAGGGCCTGCGTCTCAAGGAAACCCGCAACACCCTACCCTGGCGCGACCAGGTGGACGGGGCCTTTGCAGCCCTGATCACCAAGTCATCCCGCTGACAGGTCTCGCACGGGTGGCAGCGACACTCGCTTGACCATTGATGGCTGGCAATGGAGGTTTTGTAACCCCCATGCGTGCCGATCTGTATCTTCACCACATCCGCATCTTCAAGACCCGCGGCCTCGCCACCCAGGCGTGCAACAAGGGCAATGTGCGCCTCGAGAGTCAGGCGATCAAACCGGCGCGCGATCTCAAGGCCGGTGACACGCTGGAAGTGGATCGTGGCGATTTGAAACTGACCCTCCGTGTGATCGACTTTCCAGTGAAGCGTGTCGGCGCGCCTCTGGTGTCACAGTTCGTGGAGAACCTCACTCCCGAGGAGAACTACCGCCGCGCCGCTGAAGCCCGTCGCGAGAAGGAACTCGTCATGCCCGGTGTGCTGGCAGCGAAACCGGATAAGAAACAGCTACGGCAGATCCGGGAGTTGATGGAGAGGAATTTGTAGACGGTTTCATCGAGGGGCATATGCACCCATCGATGTAGCGCATGAACACCCGCCAAAATGCAGTTTCACTTGATATCACTGCTGCGGGAGAGCCAGTAGAGCGGCTTACGGCTGGCATGCGCCACTGCGAGCACCCAAATGTCACGTACTAGTCCGCAGTCCGGCTCTTCCCTTCCTGCTTTTCCTTGCTTCCGCTCTTCTCCAAGAGTGTACGCTGTAAATGCTCTCCCGCCTTGAATTTCGCAATCCGTCCTATCAGACCGTAAGGGATCGGTGCATCGAGGGGGAACTGCAGATTCCCTTTCTCCCCCGCATACCGTGCCGTCTCCTTGACCAGCTTTGCATCGCCCTTCAATGGTGGGTACAGACCAATGTGTTTCTTGAAGGCGGCGAAGAAAATGAACACCTTCCCTCCCAGCGTGAACGCGGGAATCTGATAACTGATCTTCTCCTCCGCATCTGGCACCGCCGTCTGGATGGTGGAGCGAATTTCTTCCAAAATCGTCTGCACCGCGGGTGAGAAGAGCGCGATATACTCGTCGATGTCCTCGGGCTTCCTTGTGGCGGTCATAACGCAGTGTTATACTGGCCATCTGCAAGCCCAGCAACAAACGGCACGTCAAGAGCAAGATTGTACGAGTGCCGGCAAGGGAGGTTGTTAGGATGGCGGTGATGAAGCTGCTGCTCCTTGGACTGGGGTTGGTGATATCCTCCTCTTTGTGGGCTGGCGAAGCAGTCTTTTCAGGCAATGGATCCAGGCTCTACCTCCTTCCCTTGGGCGAAGGTGCTTTCTTGAATGTCCTGGATCTTGAATCGTACAAAATCACGCAGCGTTCGGTGGCTTCCTGGGTGGGGAAACAACCGGTGGTGGGGCTGTGCCGCTCGTCTGGCGATCAGATCCTCTTCTGCACCTCTGGAACCGTCTGGGCGTGGAGCCCATCCCGGAACACCGCGTCAAAGCTCTGCCAGGCACCGGAGGGCCAGACCATTCAGGACATCGCCTACGACCCGAAGAATCACTGGACCCTGCTGACCTGCTACCAGCATCTTGCTGAAGCCCAGGTGACGCGTTTCAGTCTGTGGTTGAGGCGGGATGATGCGCAGACTCTGGCCAGCGTCTTTGTGCGGAGGGTGGAAAATGTCGCGGGTCCGGTTTTTGATGCTCAGGGCAATCTCTTCTTTGGCTCCCATGGCGATCTCTGGCACGGCCAGATTCAGTGGGACGGGGAGAAGGATGCAGGTCGGGGAGTGCTGCATGCCTATCGCTTCTGCCCCCTTGCCACGCTTGAGACCAGCATGGCGACACCTGCCCAGACTGGGGCTCGCGCAATGGCTCTTGCCCGCGATCGGTTGTACGTGCATGTGAAGCGCCTTGGCGGCAGCGGCTGGGGGGACATTGTGAGTGTCAAAGTCCCGGCCGGCAGATTCGCCGAAAACGGTGAACTGGATCTGGTCCTCGACCTGGCTGCCCGGACGGAGCTCTCGCAGCAGTCCCTGGCGTCGATACAACGTCTCGCCGAGGGTGGCGGCTGGTGCCACCTGTGTGCCACGCCCGACGGAAAAACAGTTCACTACACTGCGGGCAGCGCGCAGGGGCGCCTTCACTGGCTGGTGCGCGACCAGGGGGAGCCCGTCCAACTGACGAGATTGATTGGTAGTCTCAAGTAACTCAACCGAACCATCCCATGAAAAGGTTTTTCGACAGGTTATTCATCCTACGTTCATGGGGGGGAGGCGGTCTCGTGGCGGTGGCTGCTATCCTGTGCACGCTGCACCTCCTTCCTGCCGCACCGCTGCCACCCATGGACAAGGTCACCATCGCCGGCACGATTGCCGAGGTGAAGTGGATTCCGGAGATCTCGGTCAAGGGCAAAAAAGGATGGTCAGGCAGCCTTGGCCGGGACCGCGTGTTCCCGGCACATTTCGAGGTGACGCTCCGCGATTACTCTGGTCCCAAGGTGGATCAGGCCTGGATGATGAATGGATTCATGAGCGTCGAGAGAAAGGACACCGAAGATCGCAGCAAGCTGCCGCCAACGCTCGAGGTCTGGGTCAACAGTGAAGACCAGGATGACTTGAAGGCTGGGATGAATATCCGCCTCGTGAATTACATGGTGACAGGTGACGAGGGGGGAACCTGGAC
>JAEYUU010000765.1 GCA_023429545.1 Verrucomicrobiota bacterium | reverse complement strand
ACCCTGATCGCTCACCACATACAGCCTGCCCTCGTGCATCACGGGTGTGGGCACGTAGGTGGACTGATTGTCCTGCCAGAGCATGGCAGAGGCGCTGACTTCGCCCTTGTCACCCGCCTTCACTGCGACTCGCATGGTGGAGGGAAAGCCACCGAATACACACACCTGATCTCCCGTGATCACAGGGTCCGGCGCCACATTGCCTTCTATGCCAGTGGGGGCATACCAGCGGAGTCTGCCCGTCTCTGGATTCACGCCCCACAACTCGCTCGGTGCGGCGAAGATGAGATCTTCACGTCCATCCGCACGGGTGAGGATCTGCGGGGAGCTGAAAGCACCCTCGAGCAATCCGGCGGTCTGCTTCCATACCTGCTTCCCGGTCGCCTTGTCGAACGCGATCACGGATTGCGCCTCATCCGCGGCATTGACGATCACAAGATTCTTCCACAACACGGGCGATCCAGAAGAGCCCCAGCGCATGCGATTGGACTCGCCACCCGTCGT
The DNA here is from genome assembly GCA_023429545.1 of Verrucomicrobiota bacterium. Taxonomy (GTDB): domain Bacteria; phylum Verrucomicrobiota; class Verrucomicrobiia; order Verrucomicrobiales; family Verrucomicrobiaceae; genus Roseimicrobium. The sequence continues at coordinate 6,009 of JAEYUU010000765.1, read as the reverse complement.
CGCTTTCCAGATTTCCTTCCCATCCATGTCGATCGCGACCACGCCACCCTAGCCCCAGAGCACGTAGACATGCTTCCCGTCCGTGACGGGCGTGTTGCTGGTATAACCATGCTCGCGGATCATGCCGCGCCACTCGTCGTCCTTTTGCGTGACGGGATAATCCTTCTGCCAGAGCTTTTTTCCGGTGGCCTTGTCCACGCAGAGAACGTGGCGCACCAGTGCGCTCACATCGCCATCCTCCCGCTGACCAGAGAAGCAGGTCACGAATACCCGGTCGCCCCACACGATGGGACTGGAGGCCCCCGGTCCTGGCAGGTCAAGCTTCCACTTCAGGTTTTCCCTCTCGCTCCACGAGGTGGGCACCGCCACATCCGGGCTGATGGAGTCCCGATTGGGCCCGCGCGTCTGGGGCCAGTTGCTTGCAAGGACTGGCAGCGCAAGCAACAGCGCAGCGGGGAGGAATAGCGTCTTCATGCTGGAGGCATGAAACCACGAGGAGTGCCGATGGTTGCAGGATGAGACAATCTTCACCGACGTGCTTCGCGCCTTGCGGTCCAGATCTGTCGGTGCATTCTGAGGCTGCATGCAAGCCGTCTACTTTGGCGCCGGGCTCGGCGACGTCATTCGCAGAATCTATCTCACCGGGGCCTACAAGTTTATCAGTGAGACCACGGAACCTGTGAAGGTGCTCTCCGCCTCGCACAATCCTTTCACCACGGAGATCTTCCGCTACCACAGGAATGCCAGGAACTTCCTCATCCTGGAGCTGGGTCACAAGTATGAAGAATTCCTGAATGCCGGCCTCCGGGCGAACGCGCTGGACCAGGCTGTGTTCGATTTTGCCCAGGTACCACGGGAGAGCCTCGTCACCGGAGGAAAAGTTCCGGATTTTATCCCCCGGTTCGATGCACCTGACGGGATTGAGTCCACCGGTCATCTCATCTTCCAGCCCTTCGCCGGGAGCCTGGCGGACCGCACATTTTCAGAGTCGCTGATGCAGGAACTGGTGCGCATGCTGGAGAAGCTCGCCTGCCAGGTCTACCTGATTACCCGCAGCTTCACCCGCAAGGGGAACGCCGGCAGGCTGATCCACGCCAGCGAAGACGCCCGCCGCTTTGAGAGGCCAAACATCACCGTCATGGAACATCTCAGCGTGCCCGCCACCCTCAATCTCGTGAAATCCAGCTGCGCGTACCTGGGCTGCTGGTCGAGCCTGCAGCAGGCGGCGTGGCTCGAGAACAAACCTGTGGCCGTTATCTACCCCCCAAACTGGCAGGACGTGGTAAAACGCACCGGCTATGCCTTCGGGCTGGACCGCCCCGACTGTTTCCACACGGACTTCAACTCGCTAAATCTGGAGCGCCTGCAAGCATGGCTGGCGCAGTGGACTTCGCGCCCAGCTTCGCCAGCGCCTCCCGCAGCACCGTGATGTGCCCTATCGCACCAGCTGGGTCCACATCGAAGTCTTCAGATCTCAGCTTGTAGGGAACCTCTTCGGGGAAATAGAAGGGCACGCCGCTCGCGCGGGCAAACACCATGCCGTGATAGCGGCCCGTGATGACCAGCTTTGATCGCGCAATGTGAAGATATGCCTCCTGCGGAGTGGGCGCCTCAATCACCCTGGCCCCCGGATATTGCTGCCGCGCCAAGGAGAGTTGCTGCTCATCATCGATGGGGGCACCCATGCTCAGCCATGCGGTTTCATGTTTCATGGACCCAAAGAAACCGGCGAAGCGTTTGCACAAAGGATTTGAAGCAGACACGCGACCTGCCACGACAATGGTCAGCCCGCCACCGGACCAGGACGCAGCCTCATCCACCATTCCGGGCATGAGGTACGCGGCGTCTGGATAGAATTGGGCGACCTCCCTCCCGACAAGTTCGTGCATCAGACTCACGCACTTGCGTGAACGCAACGTAATGAAGTGCGCCCGTTCGAAGTACGGCACCCAAAGCTTGAGCGCCTCACGGAACCGAGGTTCATGAGCCGGACGGAATTGAAATCCGCATGAAACGAATCCGAAGGGCACGCCCGAGGTGACGGCCCATTTCATGTAGTACTCCATCTTGAGGAAGTGCGGCGATGGAGCCGATTCATCCTCCCCCTCGGGATTATTATACAGCAGCCCGCCTCCGCCGAGCACCAGCAGGTCGATGTCCGCCGGCATCTCATCCGGCAGATCCGAATTGAAAAACAGCACCTCGTGTTCCGGGAGATGTCTGGAAAAAATCAGCGGGTAGGTGTTGTCGCCGACGTTGCCATAACCGCTCGCACCCACGAACCCTATTTTCATAGTGCTGCGGGAACGAACGCCTGGGGCTTGGTCCTCGCCTTGCAACTCCGCATGGACTGGAGAAGCAGAGATTCAAAACGCGACGCCACACCCCTCCAGGCAAACTGCGGCTGCCGGACATGCTCGCTGCTCTCCCTGGAAATCTGCTGGCGGATGGCCGGGTCCGTGTAAAGCAGGTGGAGGTTTCTGATGAACTGAACCTCATCTGGAAGAGCGCCCACCGTATTGATCTCAGGATGCACGAGCTGAGTGGTGCAGGGAACCTTGATCGCAGGACCGGTCCATTCCTTCAGAGCAGCCCAGTCCGGAACGATCTGGGGAATGCCACACGCCATGCCTTCCATGGTGGTGAGGCCCCAGCCTTCTCCCAGCGTAGTGGAAACCTGGACATCCAGCGCGCTGTAGGTATTCACCAGGCGGGAGGCATCCCCGGCTTCGTGAAGCTCGTCCGGGCCGGTAAGAATCAAGCGATCCGCGACGCCGTAAATTTTTGCCACACGCTCAAGATCCCAGCCCACATCTTTCTTGGCGCAGTGCAGCAGGAGCCAGGCATCGTTCACCTCATGCGCCTGGATCCAGTGCGCGAAGAGGCGGATGGTAACATCCAGCCTCTTGCGGGGCTGGTTGCGATTCACATTGCCCACGATGAACGCCTTCTCCGGGAGCTGGAGACCCAGCCGCTCGCGAGCCACGGCACGCTCCACGGGCTGCCAGAAGTCTCCGTCCAGGCCATGCGGTATCACATGGCGCGCCCCACGGAAGCCCGCGCGCGCCGCCTCCTGATACCCGAAGTCCGTGTACCACACAGCGGCCTCCAGCGATTCCAGGCGGCGCATGTCCGTGGGATTGAGATGTGTGCCGTCCACGGGCATGTATCCGATGAGTGGCAGTCCCTTGGGCGCATGATCCAGGAACGCAGCCACATTCCACCAGTCGTTGTTAATGACGACGGCATCGGGAGCGATCTCCTCACAAAGCGCGGAGAAGCGGTTCATGCCCCACATGTCGCCCCCCTGCCATGCGGGCAGGATGGGGTACGGATAATCATGGCTGGCGCCGCTGTAGTTGACTCCAGAGACGAAGACGTCCCAGTCGCGGTGCAGGTGCTCCAGGACACCATGCGTGACTGTGGCAAAACCGGTGGGCACCGTGGCATCACCCACCCAGAGCAGGCGGCCTTTCTCCTGCGTGGTGCGCACGGCAGCGGCAGATGCCACTGGGCCGCGACCCATCACCGGATCCAACTTTCGAGTCTTCTTCCTGGAGACTTTGAGGGGCACAGCCGCTGCCTGCACGGGAACGCCCGAGCCGCTTGCGAGGATTTTGTGCTGGGACTGGTTGGGGGAGAGCGGGGGGCGGAGGCTGGGAGAAACGTCCGCGGGAGATTGGTTGCTGGGTGTGTTCATGGATGCTTTTTTCAATACTCGTCTATATCGAGGTCCGGCAGCGCAGTCTGCAACTCGTTGATGAGGCGCAGCTCGGGGCCGACGTCGATGATGTTCGGATCGGATATGACCTTGTTAATCCTGAGCAGGCGAAGATTCCTGAGGGCGGCGAGCGATTCTATCGATTCGGCGCAGAAGCCAAGGGTGTCCTTGAGGTTGAGGCTCTTGAGGGAGCTCGCCATCCGGGGGAGATGTGCCACGCCCGCAGCAGTGATTTTCGTACTGGCGAGATTGAGGTTCTGCACGGTGCCTGCAACGACGCAGGCGTCAACCACGGCAGCGAGATCCTGATCCCCGAACCCATGCGCCTCATGCATGGCAGCACGCCAGATTTGAAAGTCCTCATCCGGCAGTTGTGCCTCTGATTGCAACTCGTATTGCACTCCCAACATTTGCTGGGGTGAACTCTCGGTGACCACATTGATGTAGCCACCCCTGGCAAAGACGGTTCGCGCCAGCGCCAGCTGGGCCGCCTTTCGCTCCTCAGGACTATGTATCACCATCGGCGGGGCGATTGATGGTGCGCTTTCAGTGACTTTGGTCTTGCCGGTGAACTGGGCTGCCATCTTCTCCAGCGTCGCTTTGGGATCCCCGATTGCCACGTATCCGGCAGCAAGGAGCGCAATCGTGGCGAAGCCCCATGTCAGGTTCCGCCGGCGCAAGGACACGGGCCGCCTCTTCAGGGTGACGGTGGTCGCGGAAGGACTGGCTGGTGGGGCGGGATCCGGCGGGGGCGGTGTTCGATCGAGCGCAGGATTGGTGGGGACGCCCGTGACGGGCTCTATCAGTTGACGCACCACCGTGCTGAGATCACCCACGCTCTGGTAGCGGCGTTTGGGATCGGTTTGCAGTGCGCGCGTTACCACTTCGTCGAACCTCGCGTCAACACCCACCGCCCGGGAAGGCGGCTCCCATGCGCCTTTGGGCACATGGTTGGTGAGCATTTCGTAGAGCATCACCCCGAGCGAGTAGATGTCCGCGCGGTGATCCACCTCGAAGTCGCGTGTCACGGCCTCTGGCGCCATGTAGTCCGGCGTGCCAAGGGCGTCACTCGCCCCGGTGAGCAGGTGCTGGGGCGGCGCTCCGATCACCTTGGCCAGCCCGAAGTCCGCCACCTTCACCCGGCCACATTCATCAATGAGGATGTTTGCCGGCTTCACATCACGGTGTACCACACCCCGGGAGTGCGCGAACTGCAACGCCTCGCAGACCTGCATCGCGATGCCCAGAAGCTGCTTCGCGGTGGCGCGCCCCTCCTTCATGAAGCGGCGCAGGTTCGTGCCCTTCACATACTCCATCGCATAGTACAGGCAGCCTCCGCTGGCCTCGCCCGAATCATAGACGGATACGATGTTGGGATGATTGAGCAGGGCCAGCGCGCGGGCTTCGCGGGCAAAGCGCTCGGCAAAAACCCGGCGGTTGCGAAGCGAAATGGGCAGGAGCTTCACCGCCACAATGCGGTTCAAGCTCCGCTGCTTGGCACGATAGACGGCGCCCATGCCACCGCGATCGATGAACTCCAGGAATTCGTAGGACGGGATCTGTTGATCCAGCTCCTCAATGGATGGGGGCTTGAAAGCGCCGACGTCAAAAGGATCGTACGGAGCCTGATCATGCTCCCTTGGGGGGGTCATGGCAGCCACACTATGGCGATCCTTGTCAGATTTCATCTCTCTCCTAATTACGAGGGATAGTTGGCGGAGAAAAAATAAGGGGGTTTCCTACAAACACAAGGCGATTTGCGAAGCCGCAATTCACCCGCGATTCAGTAAGTCGCCAGCAAATAATGCTGCATTTGCAGTCGCCTTATTCCCAGCTTGTTGCTGGGCAAGCCCTCTTCCTCTGCGCTTCTATTTCAAGATGCCATGTCCGCAGCCAGCGCCGCGTTGCCAATGATGCCCGATTCATTGCTGAATTTTGCCGGCAGAATCTTCAGCCCCTCCCACACCACGGTGGAGAGCATGGATTTCACCCGGGCTTCGAGCGGATCGAACAACAGGGACCCTGCTTGGGCCACTCCTCCGCCGATGACGAAGGCATCGGGATTCAGAAGCCAGGCGATGCTCGCCAGGGCGGTACCGAGCCAGTCTGCCACCTCGCCCCAAATCTGCCGGGCGATATCATCCCCGGCTCGGGCCGCTTCTGCGATCGCCTTGGGCGTGCACTGCGAGGCCTCGCGATGGAGCCCCGCCTGCGCGAAGCGCCGCACGGCATGCTCCGCGATCTGGTTGTTGCCCACGTATTTCTCGAGCGCGCCGAGATTGCCGTAG
>JAEYUU010000700.1 GCA_023429545.1 Verrucomicrobiota bacterium | reverse complement strand
TCCATCATTCTGCTGCGTATGAAATCCAAGACCACTGTATCAGCACTCATGCTGGTGATCGTAGTCGCAATCGTTGTGGTGCTGAACTACATCGTCGGTTACCTCAACATCCTGAACCCGAGGATCGACCTCACGGAGAAGAACATCTACACCCTCTCCGATGGAACGAAGAAGATCATCTCCCGCATCAATCCGGATGAGCCGGTGACGCTGCGCTTCTACGCCACCGAAGACAGCCGCATCATGCCGCAGGAGGCGCTCAAGTATGTGACCCCCGTGCGTGACCTGCTGGCGGAAATCGAAAAGGAAGGGCGTGGCAAAATCAAGCTGGAGAGAATCGACCCCCGCCCCAGCACGGAAGATGAGGACAAGGCGATCGCGGATGACGTCACCGGCTTTCAGGGGCTGGATGGCGTGAACAAGTTCTACCTCGGTCTCGCCATCGAGGCCGTGGACCGCAAGGAGATCATCCCCCTGCTCAATCCGAATGATGAGGCGTCGCTGGAGTACTACATCGCGCGCGGCATCTCCAAGGTCACCTCCAATGAAGGCAACCGCGTCGTGGTGGGCGTGATGAGCGCCATGCCCATCGCCGGTCCGGCGATGAACTTCCCCGGCATGCCCCAGCGCACGCCGCCACCGTGGATGTTCATCCAGCATCTGCGGCAGGATTATGATGTGCGCGAGGTGCCGGTCTCGGCGGAAAGCATTGATGCAGACATCAAGATTCTCCTCGTGATCCATCCCGCGGGCATCTCCAACCTCGCCCAGTTCGCCATCGACCAGTTCCTGCTGAAGGGCGGCAAGGTGATCGCCATGGTGGACCCGCGCTGCATGGTGTCTGAGGCGTACAACAATCCCAATCAGAGCATGGGCATGCCTCCTCCCCCGGTGACACCGCCGGTGTCTGACCTGCCCGCGCTCTTCAGGGCCTGGGGCGTGAACTACAACAGCTCCAGCCTCGTGGCGGACATGACGTACCGCATCGACCTGGGAAGGGGCAGGACGGTCCCCACGTTCCTGAGCGTGGATCGCAATGGCATGAACCGCAGTGAGCCCATGACCTCCTCCCTGGAGAAGGTGCAGATGTTCTGCGTGGGTGCCTTCGACGTGACCGCCAGGGAAGGCCTCAACGCGATCCGCCTGCTGGAATCCTCCGAGAACTCGGCCTTCATCGACAGCAGCGAGGCGGAAAAGGTGCAGAGGGAGGACATGGAGCGCTTCCAGGCAGATGGAAAGAAGAAGGCGCTGGCGATTCGCCTCACAGGCACCTTCACCACCGCCTTCCCCGAGGGCGCTCCCAAGGCGGAGGCGCCACCCGCGGGCGGACCGCAAATGCCGAACATTCCAGGATTCCCCGGTGGTTTCCCGGGCGCCCCGGGCGAAAAGGGTGGGGAGGACAAGAAGGATGCCGGCGCACCCGCTGCTGCCTCTGCTGCTCCGGATAAGCCCGCGGCTCCGGAATCGCTGAAGAAGTCCGTGAACAGCGAGGGCATGGTGTTCCTCTTTGCGGATGCGGACATGCTTTATGATGCCTTTGCGTTGCAGCGTGATCAGTCCGGACGCCCCATTCCCATCCCGGCGAACTCGAACATTCCGATGATGCTTAACGTGATGGAAATGGCGAGCGGCAGCTCAGACCTCGTGGCGGTGCGCAGCCGTGCCTCCACCAATCGCGAGTTCACCAAGATGAATGAGCTCATGTCCGAGGTGGAGGCGAAGTACCGGCCCATCATCGAGGAGCAGAATGCCGCGCTGACCAAGATTGTGCAGGACATCGCCAGCCTCTCCGGCGCCAAGCAGGAGCAGGGTGTCGTGTTCCTCAATCCCAACAAGCAGCAGCTCCAGCAGCTGAAGGACAAACAGCTTGAGATCCAGAAGAAGAAACGGGATGCGGAGAAGGAGCTGAAGAAGCAGAAGGATCACCGCGAAATGATGATCACCATCCTGAACATGGCCGCGGTGCCCCTTCTGGTCATCATCATCGGCCTGGTGCTGGCCATGCGCCGCCACTCCCTCCAGGCCGCCCACTGAAGCAGACATCATTCTTTTTTTGCACGCTTTCCTACAGACATGAAAAAACTTGCCATCCTTCTCATCGTCCTCGCCGCGCTTGTGGGATTCGCCTACTTCTACCAGAAGCGGGTGGATGAGCGCACCAGCGGATACAGCCTGAGCAAGGCGGATGCACGCGAGTATCTCCTCCCCGACATGCCCACCGAAAAGGTGCGCAAAATCGTGATCAACGACAGCAAGGGCAAGGTCACCCTGGCTGTCGCCAAGGACCAGTGGGTGGTGGAGGAGCGCGGCGGCTATCCCGCGGCGACCCAGAAGATCCAGCGTGCCGTGCAGGCGCTGGAGGACATCAAGATCAAGGACCGCAAGGAAGTGGGCAAGTCAGCCCTGGCCAGGATGAAGGTGCTGGCTCCCGGCGAGCAGAACGCGGAGGGCACGGGTCTCGAAGTGCAACTGCAGGATGAAAAGGGCGCGGTGCTCGGCAGTGTCATCGTTGGCTCATCGCCCAAGAGCTCGGGTGGCGCCTCCAGCGGCAACATGTTCGGCGGCCCCACGCCCCAGCGCTTCGTCCGCACCCCCAACGACAAGGACACCGTCTGGGTGGTGGATGACAGCTTCGATGAGTTCCAGGTGGATCCCAAGGGCTGGATCGACTCTACCTGGCCGAACATCTCCGACGTGAAGTCCGTGGAAGTCACGCATGCCAACGCCGCGGATTCGTGGAAGGCGGAGCGCAGCGCCAAGGACGCGCCCTTTGTCTTCGTGGGCGCTCCCGCGGGTGAGGAGCTGGACACCGCCAAGGCCTCCGGTCTGGATGGCCGCGTGCTCGAAGGTCCGCCCTCCGATGTGCTGCCAAAGGACAAGGTCACGCCTGACACCATGAAGGGCGCCATCAAGGTGAAGCTGGTGACCTTTGATGGACTCACCTATGAGGTGGAGCTTCAGGAAAAGAAGAAGGACAAGGAGGAGGAGAACTCCTCCCCCGCCTACCTCGCCAGCATCAAGGTGTCCGCGGATCTCCCCAAGGAACGCAAGGCGGCGCCTGAAGAAAAGCCGGAGGACAAGAAACGCCTTGATGACGAGTTCAAGAATAAGAACGAGGCTCTTACCAAGCAGCTCGCCGCAGAACAGAAGCTGCAGGGCTGGGTCTTCGAGGTCTCGCAGTACGGCGTGAGCGCGCTGGTGAAGAAACGCAGCGAGCTGGTGCGCGAAAAGACTGCGCCACCCGCAGCCGCGGCTCCCGTACCGGGTGCGCTGATGCCTCCCAACGCGCCGCCGGTGCCGCCCAGGCCGAAGCCCAAGCCCGCTCCTGCTCCGCCCGCGTCCATTGCCAAGCCTGAGCCAGCACCTGCTCCTGCTCCTGCGACGCCCAGCTCGGACAAGCCGGCAGACGCGAAGCCTGCTGAGTCGAAGCCCGCGACACCTCCCGCTCCGAGCGCGGACAAACCCACCGAAGCAAAACCCGCTCCGGCACCTGCGAAGCCGAATGCTCCTGCTGCAGACAAACCCGCTGGAGCCAAGCCTGCTGAAACTCCTGCTCCCGCCGCGAAGCCAGCAGAGGACAAGCCTGCATCGTCCTAGCAACGTCGCAACCCACGGAGCGCGGCGTTCCCT
>JAEYUU010000659.1 GCA_023429545.1 Verrucomicrobiota bacterium | reverse complement strand
GGCATGGTGAGGTCCACCACGCTCATCACGGCGGTGTCGCCGGCCCAGTTTACCCTGGCGGGAATGGCGATGGGGAAGTCCGCGCTCTTGTATTTGATGCGCGCGTTCACGGTCCATTTGTCTCCTTCGACCTTGGTGACGCTGGTGATGGCGTAGGATTCCTCTTTTTCTTCGGTAAGCTGGCCGTCCTTGATGCCACTCCAGCGGCCCGTCAGTGTGGCCTCGGTGAGCATCTTGGTGAACTCGGCTTCAAGCTCGGCTTGGGTGGCAGAAGTCGCTGCTGGGGCAGGCTTCGATGCGGTGTCCTGCGAAGGGGATAGGGAAACGCAGGAGAGAGAGAGGTAGACGGCGAGGAAAGGGGAGAGCGTTCTCATGGAAGTCGGCGGGCGTAGTACGGTGGTATTCGAACGTCGTTGTCAGCAGATTGTTGCTGTCATCATACAGACGATCGCATGCGGCGTGGTAAATGGCCCGCCGCGCCTCCCGCGGGTGGCGGCCACCATGAATGGAACGTGCACTGCGACCGCTTTCAGGGTCGGGCATCTACTGCGATGTCTACCCAGGGTGTCGGTCGCCAAGGCTCCCTAACCGACGGTCCCGATTTGCGGGATCCTGCAGCCCTTCAGTCTGAGGCTTCCGGCGCTACACTGGCGGTCCACTTTATAAGTCTCGATGGAGGTCCCTAGGCACAAAAAATGGCAGGTCACAGGACCTGCCAACTTGATTGCCGAAAGCTCGGCGGAGTTTTATCTTCGGCGTTTACGCGTTCTTTGGCTCAGTCACGTGATTGCTGCAGGCCTTCACGATCTCGAAGAAACTGCCGCTCTCCAGGCTTGCGCCACCGACCAATGCGCCGTCCACGTCGGGCTGGGAGATGAGTTCAGTCATGTTGCTGGGCTTCACGCTGCCGCCGTACTGGATGCGGATCTTCCTTGCGGTATCCTCATCGAACATTTCGCCCAGGACCTTGCGGATGAAGGCGTGGGCCTCCTGTGCTTGCTCAGGGGAGGCAGTGCGGCCGGTGCCGATGGCCCAGACGGGCTCATAAGCGATGACCACATCAAGAAGACGGCGGGAGCCTACATTGGCGAGGCTTTCACGGGTCTGAGACTCGAGGATCTCCTCGACCTTGCCGGCGTCGCGCTCTTCCAGTGTTTCACCCACGCAGAGGATGGGGTGAATGCGCGCTTCAAGGGCGGCGAGCAGCTTGGCGTTCACAATCGCATTCGTCTCACCGTACATGGCACGGCGTTCGCTGTGGCCTACGATGACGTGGCGCACGCCGCACTCCTTGAGCATCACGGCGCTAATTTCGCCCGTGTAGGCGCCACCGGCGTGCTGGCTCATGTTCTGCGCGCCCAGTTCCACGCTCTCAGTTCGGCCGCCCTGGATGAGTTCCTGGGCTTTCGGCAGGGAGATGTAGGGGGGGATGATCACCACCTGCACGCCCGTCTTCTCGGGAATCACACGGAGGAAGGAACGCAGGAACTTCTCCGTCTCGGACGGAGGGTTGTTCATCTTCCAGTTGGCGGCGACAATCGGTTTGCGGAATACGGGGAGCATTTTGGGGGCAGGAGTAGTCGGTGCAGTATCAGAAAATGGTGAATCAGTCGGCAAGAAAAAAGGTGTTGGGCTTGAAGTGAATCATTTGTCCTGCAGCGCGGCTACCCCCGGGAGCTCCTTCCCTTCCAACAATTCGAGGCTCGCCCCCCCTCCGGTCGAGATGAAAGTGACCTTGTCCGCCACGCCGGCCTTTTTCACGGCTTTCACGCTGTCCCCGCCGCCAATGATGGTCTTGGCACCCGTGTTTGCGGCGACAGCCTCGGCGATGTCAAAGGAGCCCTTGGCGGATTCCTTGATTTCGAAGACGCCCATGGGTCCGTTCCAAACGACGGTCATGGCCTTGGCGATCTCTTCAGCGAAGAGTTTCACGGACTCTGGCCCGATGTCCACGCCTTCCCAGCCGTCCGGGATGCTTTCATTCACGGCGGTGTACTTCGTGTTGCCAAGCTTCTTCGCATCGAAGTCAAAGGCATCGGTAATCAGAGCATCCACCGGGATGAGCAGCTTCACACCGCGAGCCTTGGCCTTGTCGATGGCGGCTTGCGCGATCGCTTCCCACTCAGGCTTGTACAGGCTCTTGCCGATGGAGATTCCCTGCGCCAGCTTTCGGAAGGTGTAGGCCATGCCACCGCCGATAATGATGGTGTCGGCTTTGTCGAGCAGGCGGTTGATGACCTCGATCTTGTCATTCACCTTGGCGCCGCCGAGGATGACCACAAAGGGCCGGTCAGGGTTCTCCAGTTCGTCATGCAGATAAGCAAGCTCCTTCTCCATGAGGAGACCCGAGACGGCGGGAAGGTAGTCTGCCACGCCAGCGGTGGAGCTGTGGGCGCGGTGGGCGGAGCCGAAGGCATCGTTCACATAGACTTCGGCCAGCTCGGAGAGGGACTTGGCCAGGGCGGCATCATTCTTCTCCTCGCCTGCGTGGAAGCGCACATTTTCCAGCACCAGCACGTCGCCGTCCTTCAGAGCGAGGGCCTTGGCCTTGGCATCCTCGCCGATGCAGTCATCTGCGAAGGCGACAGGTTTGCCGAGCATTTCGGAAAGCTTTTCGACGGCGGGCTTGAGGGACTGCCTGGGATCCGGTTTGCCCTTGGGGCGGCCCAGGTGGCTCGCCAGGATAATGCGCGCGCCCTTCTCCATGAGGTACTTGAGGGTGGGCAGCGTCTCCTTGATCCGGGTGTCGTCCGTCACCACCATGGCTCCGTCCTTCTCATCGAGCGGCACATTGAAGTCCACGCGCACGAGCACGCGCTTGCCAGAAATGTCGATGTCACGGATGGTCTTCTTGGGCATAGGGGAGGGGATTAGAAGGGTAGGCAAAAAGCCAGCAAGTTGCGGGCCGTCCAGTGGAAAGTTGTCCTCGTCTGAAGAAACCCATAGAATCGCATCTGGTCGCCCAGAAGTCCTTGGACCCGCCACCTTGCATTCGCCGCCAGCGTAAACTATCGAGCTTTTACCCATGCCAGACTCCTTCGTTCACCTCCATCTGCACACGGAATACTCGCTGCTCGATGGAGCGGTGCGCATTCCCGATCTGATGAAGCGGGTGAAGGAACTCGGGATGCCTGCGGTGGCTATGACGGACCATGGCAATCTCTTCGGCGCGATTGAGTTCTACCAGGCCGCGCAGAAGGCGGGAATCAAGGCCATCATCGGCTGCGAGATCTACCTGGCGCCAGGAGATATGAAGGACCCGAAGGACGTCCCCGGACGCAAGCGCTCCTCCCACCTCACCCTGCTCGCGGAGACCAACGAGGGCTACGCGAATCTCGTGAAACTGGTGACGGCGGGCCACCTGGACGGCCTCAACCAGGGCGAGCCACGGGTGGACAAGAAGGCGCTGGCCGAGCATGCGAAAGGCCTCATTTGCCTGAGCGGCTGCCTGAACGGGGAGATCAATGAACTCATCCTCTCCGACCGCGAGGACGAGGCGCGCAAGAGCATCATCGAGTTCCGTGACATCTTCGGCGCGGACAACTTCTTCCTTGAACTGCACAACCACGGCAGTTCCCAGCAGCATCGGTGTATGGTGAAGCTGGCGGAGTTCGCGAAGGAGTTCGGCCTGAAAACCGTCGCGGCCAATGATGTGCACTTCCTGAACCGGGAAGATCATGAGGCGCACGACGTGATGATCTGCATCGGTGAGGGTGCCAACGTGCATGATGAAAAGCGGAAGCACTACTCGCCTGAGGTCTATCTGAAGACGGCGGAGCAGATGTATGAGCTCTTCGATGGCTTCGAGGATGCGTGCCAGCGCACGCTGGAAATCGCGGAGCGGTGCAGTGTGACCATGAAGCTCGATTCGGCGAGCATCGAAAAGTATCCGCAGTTCCAGCCGCCGGCGGGCATCGACCGGAATGACTACCTCCGGAAACTCACCTTCGAAGGATTGGAGAGACGCTATCCTCCCGAGCGCCTCGTCGACCCCCTGTTTCATGAGCGCCTCGACTACGAACTGGGCATCATGGCGAAGATGAACTTCACCAGCTACTTCCTGATTGTCTGGGATTTCATCAATTGGGCGAAAAAAAACGGCATACCCGTCGGGCCGGGGCGTGGTTCGGCGGCAGGTTCTCTCGTGGCGTATTGCCTGGGCATCACGGATATTTGTCCGATCCAATTTGGCCTCATCTTCGAGCGTTTCCTGAATCCTGAGCGCAAATCACCGCCTGACGTCGACATCGACTTCTGCCAGACGCGCCGTCCGGCGGTCATCGACTACGTTCGCCACCACTATGGCGAGCGCAGCGTGAGCCACATCATCACCTTCGGCACCATGGGTGCGAAG
>JAEYUU010000587.1 GCA_023429545.1 Verrucomicrobiota bacterium | reverse complement strand
AGATAGGGGCGCACCACCATGGTGGACAGATCCTCCTCGGACGATTGGAACCGGTCAGGGACCAGCTTTCGCCCAACAAAAAGCATGTAGAGCACGCCGAGCATCGCGATGGGCACGCCCACAGGCGCCATCTCGAACATGCCGATGGGAGCCATCTTGTGCTGCTGCATCAGGCCGCTGACCACGATGTTCGTGGAGGTGCTGATGAGTGATACCGAGCTGGAGACAATGGAGGCGAACGCCAGCGGCATGAGCAGCTTCCCCGGACTGATTTTCGCGCGCTTGGCGATGCCGAAGACCACTGGAATGAAGAGCGCTGCGGCCGCCGTGTTGCTCATGAAGGCACTGAGCGTGGCCGCGGCGACCAGCAGCACCACGTACAGGATTTTTGGGTTCGTTCCTGAGTGTCTCAGGATGGTGCGTCCCATCTGATCCACCACGCCTGTGCGCACCAGCGCGGCGGTCATGATGAGCAGGCCGAGAATCAGGATGAAGGTATCACTGCCAAAGCCGGCAAATGCCCGGTCCAGCGGCACCAGTCCCAGCAGGGTGAGGGAGAGCAGCAGGCCGAGCGCCACCACGTCGGCGGAAATCCATTCAAACGAGAAAAGCACGAGAGCCGAAGCGGTAAGCGCGAGCAGGATGGCAATGTCGGGAGTCATTGAGAAGGAGCCGGGGGAGGGGAGGTGTGGAAGATGATGTGCTTTCGACAGAATCGCGAAACAAGGAATGTCTGGAGGAAAGAATGTCGAGGACCTTGCTTCAGGCAGAGGCGGATTGTGCTCTAATCCGGACATGGACTTCTACTGCGATCTGGTCTTGAGCGGCATGCCAAAGTTGGAAAAGCTCGTGGAGACGGAGAATGTGCTGGCCTTTCACCACACGCGCCCCTACTGGCCGGTCCATATCGTAGTCATCACCAAGAGGCACATTGGCTCCCTCGCCACCATGGAGCCCGACGATGTGCCTGTGGTGAACGAGCTGCTGCAAGTGGCTGCCGAACTCTGCCGCAAGGTGACCGGAGAACACGGCGGTTGCCGCCTCTCCACGAACAGTGGTGATTACCAGTCTACCAAGCATCTGCATTTTTATATTCACCACGGGCCACGGCTGAGGAATGAGGACGGGAGCCCGGTTGTAGAACAGGGGGCAGATAGCTGAAGTGCGACGGCTTCAGGAGGGTGACTCAGATGACCAACCTCCACCTTGACACCGCCCTTTCTCCGCGCACCCATATTGGGCGCGCATACCCGTCTGCGGCACCCTCCTATTCACCCCCGTCCTCCCTTGATCAAGACCTACGAAATCGCCGGCAAGTTCGAGCACGAAGCCAATGCCGCCTCCTTGTTGTACGCGCCTCCTGCGAAACCGCTGACGTTCCGCAAGACCATGCGCTACATCTTTGACTACGAGGGGGATGAGTCGGCGCTGGATGCCTTCGTGAGCAAGGTTCTGGTCGACGCCATCAGCCAGGAAGAGCATCACGATGGCGCGCCTCTCTGGCCGAAAGCCAATTTCATCCTGGACTACGGCATGAAGGGTGGCGCCCTGGACTTGGAGAAGGAGGCCATCCTGAGCTACTACCGCACCCTTTCGCAGCCGGCGTTCACGCTGAAGAAGCTAACGCTGAAGACCCGCATTTACGTCTTTGGAGAAGGTGCGGAGCCTTCCCTGTTTGTGAGGGACATCGTGAATCCGGCGATCCACACGCATGAGGTGCTGAAAGCTGCATAAGGCATTGGCGTTTTCATCGCCATTGATGGAGAATTTTCCCGAAGGACGGGAGTGCATGAAGGAACCCTCCACAAGACATTCCCAGTTCGGGTCCCTGCACCGCGGGCGCTTGTTCATGGGGATGGTGTTCTGGGGCAGCGTGGCGGGTATGGCCACGTTGCACGCGGACCCTTCCGCCCTGAGCCGGCCCAAGATCAAGGAGATGATCCGCACGCAGGGCTGGGACTCGATTGAGAACTGGCAGCAGATTCGCGAGCAGGCGGAGAACCTGATGGCCTGGGGGCTGTATGAGGATGCTGCCAAGGCGTATGGCGAAGCGGGCAAGATCCTGCATCGCCAGAAGGGTGCGCAGCATCCCCTGACTCTGCGGAATCGCGTCGACCATGCCAACGCGCTCATGCGACTGGGCAAGCCGGAGGGCGAGAAGGAAGTGCGCGAAGTGTACGAAATCCAGAAGAAGCGCCTGCAGCCCGACCACCCGGATATCCTTCTGACGCGGCATTTGATGGCCAGCCTTCTCATTGCTCGCGGCGAACTTGAGGCCGCTGAAAAGGAATTGAGCCATGTTGTGTCCCGACGTGCCCTGGTCTTGGGGCCGGGTGATGAGTCCACACTCGCCTCAAGGACCAACCTGGCCTATGTGCTGACCCGGCAAGCGCGCTTTCCTGAGGCGGAGGAGCAACTCAGGCTGGTGCTCGCGGCGGAGATGCGGAACCTCGGCCCCAAAGATCTGCAGACCTGCGCGACACGGGAACGTCTCGGTGAGTGCTTCCAGTCGCAGAGCAAGTTTGACGAGGCCCTGGCGGAATATCGTGCGGTGCTCATGGTGCTGACCAAGGAGTATGGTCCGAGACATCCGTTGACATTCCGCGCCCAGCATAATCTGGCCTACAT
>JAEYUU010000584.1 GCA_023429545.1 Verrucomicrobiota bacterium | reverse complement strand
TAGCTACTCTTTGCTCAAGGTGTTCCTGTGGGCCATTCCAATTTTGGGCTTCATCGGCACGGTGCTGGGGCTGTCCCAGGCCATCGGTAGCATGGACCTCACGGACGCGAAGAATGTTGACAAGATCATTGGTTCCATCAGCAAGGTGACCGGTGGTCTGGGCACAGCCTTCGATACCACGCTGCTTGGCCTTTTGCTCGCCATGGTGCTTCAATTCCCCATGAGCGCCCTCTCCAAGAGGGAGGACGACAACCTGAACGACATCGATGCATTCTGCAACGAAGTGCTGCTTCCTCGTCTGAACGATGGGGCCGGTGCGGGCGGCGGCGATATAGGCGCAATTGCTGACTCGGTCATCAAGGGACTCTCCTCCACCCAACGGGAGTTTCTGACAGATTTGAATGAACTCTCCAAGCGTATGAATGAGTACGCGACCAATCTGGACCGCCGGTCAGACGCCTTCCAAGCCACGGTTCAGAAGGAATTTGTGAACAACATGACCGCCATGCGGACTGAGGTAGAGGGTGCCTTGCGTGACTCCATGAAGATGACCTCCCAGTACATCGCAGCCTTGGAGACGGGTATCCGCGGTCTGAATACAGTGCTCAAGGAGCTGGGTGAGAAACAGATCATCATTCAGCAGACGAAAAAGAAGGGCTGGTTCAGCCGGGACTAGCTTTGTATCATGATACGACGGGCCACCGCCCCTGGTGTGGCCCGTCTCAAACTCAATCACTCACCCCTCGTGGCCAAGAAGCGCAGCAGTTCCTCCACGGAGATTTCGCTTTTCCCCTTCCTGAGCATCCTGGCATGCCTGATCGGGGCGTTGATCATGATTATCGTGGTCTTGTGCGTGGCGCAGACCCAGCAGTCCGATGGTCGCACCAAGGAGGAACTGGAGCAGGCACGCGAGTACCAGGAAATGCTCGCCAAGAAGAAGGAGCAGGACAAGACTCAAATCGACCTCAAGGAAAAGATCGCCAAGCTGGAGAAGGTGAAGACCGAGTCCGTGGAGAAAGAACAGCGGCTGGCCAAGCTCCGGAAGCTCCTCAGCTCCTCCGCTGACATCCAGAAGATGAACAAGGAGCTCAGTCAGAACCTTATCAAGGAACTGGACAATCTGCTTTTGGAGATCGAAGGCCTCACGAAGCAGGATGCCGAGCTCAAGAAAGAAATCGAGACGCTCATGGCCGAACTCAAGGCCCGCCAGGCCCCCTTGGAGAAAGTCATTCCCCCGGTCGTGGTTCAGCCCAGTGGCTCCGGCCTTGCCCAAGGGACCAAGCTGTATTTTGTGGAAGCTACCGCAGGCAAGCTCACCATCTTCTGGGATCTGGAAAAGAAGACTGTGGTCAGCGCCACAGACGAAGTAATCGCCGCGGACGTGGCCTACAACCACCTCCTGAAGGAGATTCTCAAGATTCCCCAATCGAAGATCATTTTCCTTCTCCGCGACGACGGGATGGGCGCTTTCAACAAAGCGGCTGGATGGGCCCAGGCGACTTACAACTACCGTGTCGATCAAGTTGGCAAGCTCCTGCTGCCCGGTCGGGGTGCCGTGGACCTCAAAATGTTCAGGGACTATCTGGGTACCATGGCCCCGCCACCCGAGGCCAAGATCGTCCCTCCTGCCAAGCCGTCTACCCCTGCTCCTTCCCCAGCCACTCCAGCTCCAGCCACTCCAGCTCCAGCCCCTGCGGCTCCTGCTCCAGCGGCTCCTGCTCCAGCAACGCCCGCCCCTCCGGCTCAACCTCAGAAAGCCTGATCAACCATGGCCAAGCGCAAATCCAGCGAGGGGGAAGCCCTCAATCTTGACTCGCTCATGGACACCGTCACCAACGTGGTGGGCGTTCTCATGATCGTGCTCATCATGGTGAGCCTCAACATTGCCAACTCGGTGAGCAAGATTCTTTCCGAGCTCCCACCGGTGACCGTTGAGGAGTTGGAGCGTCTCAAAAAGGAGATTGTGGACAAGACTCCCAAGGAGGATCCGAAAAAGGTCGACGAGGAAACCAAGAAGCTTGAACAGGATCTCGCCAGGATAGTCGAGGAGCTCAAGACCATGGACCTCAGTGCGGAGAAGCAGAACGTGAAGCTCATGGACCTCGACGATCTGCAGAAGCAGCTGGAGGAGCGCAAAAAGCAGCGGAACGCGAAGAAAGACCAGGTGGACAAGCTCCTGGCCGAAATCGACAAGCTCAAGGCCCTCCTGGACACGACCCCTGTCTACCAGCCACCGCCCGCAACCATCGTCCGGCTCCCCGACCCCAAGGAGATTCCCAAGGAGGCCGTGATGCATCGCTTCCTGGTGACTGGCGGTCGTGTGTATTACCTCAACGACGAGGCCTTCATGAAGACGGTCGTGGATGAAATCGACAAGAATCAAAAGACCCTCGTCCATTCAGAGGTTCAAGTGAAGGACGCAAACGGCTTCCCGCTCATGGTGAAGGAACGTGGCAAGGACGTTCCAAGAATGAAGACGATTCTCGACCAGCAGAAGATCTCGGATCACTTCGCCAAGCTGCGCATCGCGAACCGCGATCTGAAACTGGAGCTGGTGGTCACTCCGACTTCATCACGCATTCCCATGCGCCTCACTCCGAACCCAGCGGGAGGAGAGACGACTGCCGACATCAAGAATCCGGCGTCTGTCTTCCAACGTCTGATGCGCAAACTCAAGTCTGAGCCCGGCTCCGTGGTATGGTTCTATGTTTTCAAGGACTCCGTGGAAACGTATCTCGCTGCGCGTGACGTCTCGGACGCCGTGGGTGTTCCCGTCGGGTGGGAGATCTACGCGAACCCGTATTTCCAGCGCAATGTGCAGCAATACGAGGTGAACTACACCCCGCCCAAGCCGCAGCCGCCGCCGCCGCCCGGCGCGGTCCGCATTGCTCCGCCCAAGGCGACGGTGGACTGATGCTGCATCGCGGCAGCGGTCAGCTCACCTGCCGACCCTTCCGGTCATCTGGCCGGAGAAGGCCCTGCCCTCGGTCCCGTCACGTCGACGGGACTGCCTTCACGCCATGCCGCATGGCGTAATTTCACGAAGCTCGGGAGAACGGAGCGCACCACCGGCGTCTCAGGGGGTGCCTACGCCCGAAAGCGAGTTCTGGCGCGAACAAGGCATGCGGGCACGTGCTCACAAGAGTGAGCGGTGCCTCGTGACCAGAGCCACCTGAAGCGAACATTTCAAACTCCAGATGCACAGCCTCGCTCCACCCCTTGATGCCGCGCAACCACCTGCGTCCCCACATTCGCAGAAGGAGAAGCACCCGCACGGTTGGTTCCATCTGTTCCGGGATACCTTTCGCGGATGGTCCGAAGACAAAGCATTGCGCCTCAGTGCCGCGCTCGCCTACTACTCGGTCTTTTCGATTGCGCCGCTGCTGGTGATTACTATCGCCATCGCAGGCCTCGTCCTCGACGATGAAGCCGCCACGGGCCAGATCTATGATGCGATGAAGGGCTACGTTGGCGCCCAGGCAGCGGCGGGTGTGCAGGCCATGGTGGAGAGTGCCGCGAAGCCGAGGAGTGGTGTAATTGCCACGGTGGTCGGAGCCGCCACCCTCCTGCTGGGCGCCTCGGGAGTGCTCGGGCAGCTCAAGGATGCCCTGAATACGATTTGGGAAGTGGAGGTGAAAAAAGGCGTGGGCCTGAGATTCCTCATCCGTTCCAAGTTTCTCAACTTCGGCATGGTGTTGGTCATAGGCCTTTTGCTTTTGACTTCACTGCTGCTCAGCTCCCTTCTCGCCGCCTTGAACCAAAGCATGGAGCAGGTGCTTGAGCTGCCCGCCTGGGTCTGGACCACCCTCGCTTCTGTCGTTTCTTTGGGTGTTGTTGCAACCTTGTTCGCCATGCTGTTCAAGTTCCTGCCGGATGCGACCATCCGCTGGCGGGACGTGTGGATCGGAGCCATCCTCACCGCAGTGCTTTTTGAGCTGGGCAAATTTGCCCTTGGCTGGTACCTGGGACGCCAGAGCACCGCGGACGCCTATGGTTCCGCGGGTTCTGTTGTCCTGCTCATTCTCTGGGTCTACTACGCCTCATGCATCCTCTTGTTTGGGGCGGAGTTTACCCAGGTGTACGCTGCGGCGAGTGGGCATGTGATCAGGCCGAGTGCGTAT
>JAEYUU010000566.1 GCA_023429545.1 Verrucomicrobiota bacterium | reverse complement strand
CGCCCCAACTGCATGACCCCTGGGTGGTGACCCAATCACCGGTCACAAGTCGCCCAGGGCAGAGTCGTACACAACCCCGGCGCGATTCATTTTCATCGCCGCTTCACAGGAGGAAGACACCATGCATCCGGACGTTCGCATCGGACACATTCATCTGAAGGTTGCGGACCTGGAGAGGTCGCTTGCGTTCTATCGCGATGTGCTCGGGTTCGAGGTGACGCAGTGGTTCGGCCGCGAGGCGGTGTTCCTGTCCGCCGGTGGCTATCACCATCACATCGGGCTGAACACGTGGGAATCCCTTGGCGGTTCACCCCCGCCTCCAGGCACGACCGGCCTTTATCATACTGCCATACTCTATCCTACACGCGCAGCCCTGGCCGATGCCCTGCGCCGTGTGCTGGCGGCAAAGATTCCGCTCGATGGCGCTTCCGACCATGGGGTGAGCGAGGCGCTCTACCTCCGCGATCCCGACGAAAACGGCGTGGAGCTCTACCGCGACCGTCCCGAGTCCGAGTGGCCACGCAAGACCGACGGTTCGCTCGACATGTTCACTCGGCCGCTGGACTTGCAGGCGTTGCTTGCCACCTGAGACTTCAGGAGCACTGGAGAATGGCAGCCAGGAGGAAAAAATGACCTTCGAGCGACTTCCCGCCGTTGTTCGCCCCTGATTCAGAGATATGCTGCGCCCAGATGGCTGGCACCGGGGCTTCGACCGCATGCCGGCTCCCATCCCAGCAGCATGCAGAACCTCGTTATTCTAGGCGGCGGCATCACCGGACTTGCGGCGGCATACATTGCGGCCAAGTCCGGCTCCAAGGTCACGGTGCTGGAAGGTTCTCCGGAAATGGGCGGACTGCTGCGCACTTTCCCCATCGGCGGGAACCGTCTGGAGTGCTACTACCACCACTTCTTCACGCACGATGCGGAGCTGCGGTGGCTCATCGAGGAACTCGGCATCGCCGACAGGCTTGAGTTCTTCGATGCCACGATGGGTGTCTTCAGGCAGGGTGCCATCCATCCCTTCAATGGCGCAGGCGATTTGTTCCGATTCCGGCCCTTGGGTCTTCCGGGAAAGCTCCGTTTCGCTGCAAGCAGCGCCTACCTGGGAAAGCTCGCAAACTGGCGCCATCATGAGAGTGAATCCGCGATGTCCTGGTTTCGCAAGTATGCCGGCACTGCCGCCACTGAAGCCATCTGGGGCCCCCTGCTGAACATCAAGTTCGGTCCGTATGCGGATCAACTCCCCACCGCGTGGATGGTGGGACGCCTGAGGCAGCGCATGAACTCGCGCAGGAAGGGGGACGAAAAACTCGGCTACATCCGCGGGAGTCTGAAGGTGTTGCTGGATTGTCTGCTCGCCAGGCTCACTGCGGCAGGTGTCGAGCTCATCACCGATGCCCCGGTACAGCGCCTCTTGGGAACAAAGGAGCGCATCACTGGCGTGGAGACCGCACGTGGCACTTATGCAGGCGACGCCGTACTGGCCACCATACCGACTCCCGTGGTCTCATCGCTGGCAGGCCCGCTGGATGCTGCCTACGCGGAGGCGCTCGCACGCATCAAGTACTTCGGCGCGGTGTGCACCATCCTGGAGACATCCGTGCCACTCAGTTCCACCTACTGGCTGAATGTCGCCGACCCCGGCTATCCATTTGGCGGTGTGGTGGAGCACACCAATCTCATTCCCTCTCGCGACTACGGTGGCTCGCATATCACCTACCTGTCCCGCTACTACTCCCCTGAGGACCCACTCGCCACCGCATCCAGGGAGGAGATTCTGGACCAGATGCTCGCCCCGCTATCGCGGATGTATCCCGCCTTCTCGAAGGACATGCTCCGCAACACTTATCTGTTCAAGACATCAACCGCCGCGGTCGTCTGTGACCTGAACTTCTCAGCGCGGGTGCCGCACTGCAAGACACCGCTGGGAAATCTCTACCTCGCCTGCATGGCGCACGTGTATCCAGATGAGCGGAGTTGCAACAATTCCATCCGAGTGGCCGCCGAGGCTTGCCGGGTCATGGGCATCGACTCCAGCATGGTGCCGAAGCATGCCTCCTTGTCCGGCTTGATCCATATGGATTGAAGAACGGCTCATGTGCTCCCGCGCACGACTGGGCACAACCATTCTAAGAGATGGTGCTGACTCATCGTTCATTTCACTCCCTGCCCCTTTACCCCGCATGCCCCACGTTCGTTTCGTATTCATCGCCCTTGCGTTTCTGCTGCGTTTGGTCTCGCCGCTCTCCGCAGCAGAGCCGCTTCTCACCAATGGCGGCTTCGAAACGGATTCAAATGCCGACGCGTGGCCTGACCAGTGGGAGGGTCCCAAAGAAGGCGTGCAATGGGAGAAGGAGGAAAGTGGCAACCACTTCCTCCGCCTCACCTCGCCGAAGCCCGGTGCCATGGTCGTCACGTACCGGCCCATCCCAGTGCCGGAAGGCACGAGCGCGGTCGAGCTCACTTGGAAACAGCGGGTGACCGGGCTCGTGAAGGGCAACTCATCGTGGTTCGACGCGCGCATCATGCTCGAGTGCAAGGCCGCCGATGGCAGGAAGCTCACCCCAACACCACCACCTGCCTACACTGGCAAAGACACAGCGGGATGGGTGGAGAAGCAGACCACCTTCCTCGTGCCTGCGGGCACACGTTCGCTTGGGTTCATGCCCGCGCTTTTCCAGGTGAAGCAGGGTACGTTCGATCTGGATGACATCGTGCTGCGGGCAACCGACCCGGCGCCCCTGCTCGCCGCGAAGGCAGCCGCAGAGGAGAAGAAGGCAAAAGCCATCGCAGACCGTCGCGCAAAGGCCGCAAAATTGCTGGAGACCGAAGGCAGCCTGCTCACGAATGGCAACTTTGAAAAGCCGGACAAGACCGGCAAGGCGCCGGCGGTCTGGGGCAAGCTGAAGGCCGGCCTGAGCTGGGAGACAAACGAGGATGGCTCACGCTTCATCCGGCTCACCAGCACAAAGCCGGGTGAGACCGTCATGCTGTTCCGCTCGGCAGACATTCCCGCAGACGTCAAGGCACTGGAATTCACCTGGAAGCAGCGCATCACCGGACTGAAGCCGGGCAGGGAACCGTGGTTCGATGCGCGCTTCATGATGGACTTCAAGGATGGCGCCGGGAAGAAACTCAAAGGCGCACCTGCCCCCTACTCGCGCAGCGATACCAAGGGCGGATGGATGACACGCACGGCGAAGTTCCTCGTTCCAGAGGGGGCTGTCTCCCTGGAAATCATGCCCGCCCTCTTCCAGGTGAAGCAGGGCACCCTGGATCTGGATGACCTCGCGTTGAAGCCGACAGAGCCCGAGCCCTTGCTCGCCGCCGCAGCGAAGGCCGCTGAGGAAGCGCGACTCGCCCACGTGGATCCCGAATCGCCCAAGCGCGAGCAATGGCCCCAGGAACTGCTTGTGAAGGGCAATCAGGTGCTCACCAGAGACGGCAAACCCATCTGGCTCCAGGGACTCAATGTCGTGAGCCTCGAGTTCCTCGTAAAAGGCGACCACGTGCTGAAGTCCACCCTCGTAGCCATCGATGACTGGAAGGCCAACATCATCCGCCTGCCGGTGAAGGAAGACTACTGGTTTGGCGAAACCTCCGGGCAGAAGGATGGCGGCGCGGCGTATCGCGAACTCGTGGATACCGTGATCACTCTCGCGGCGAACCGTGGAGCCTATGTCATGCTGGATCTGCATCGCTTCCGTGCGCCAGCGCAGCAGCACGCCACCTTCTGGAAGGACGCCGCCACACGATACAAGGACCATCCCGCCGTGATCTTTGATCTCTTCAATGAACCTCACGGTACCTCATGGGAGATCTGGCGAGATGGCGGCTTCGTCGCGGAGAAAAGGAAGCCGGCGGATGAGGATTCGTTTCTCTCTCCAGAGGAGAAGGCGAAGTCCGCGCAGGGATTCCAGGCCATCGGCATGCAAGCCCTGGTAGATGCTGTGCGCGACACTGGCGCGAAGAACATCGTGGTCGTCGGCGGGCTGGACTGGTCCTATGATCTCTCCGGCATTGCGAACGGTTTTGCAGTGGATGAACGCGGCGGCAACGGCCTCATCTACGCCACGCACATCTATCCCTGGAAGCGCGGCTGGCAGGAGAAGGTGCTCTGCATCGCGGAGAAGCACCCCATCCTCGTGGGAGAGGTGGGCGCGGACATCAAGAAGATGGATTTCCTGCCGGACAGCGCGCAGGAGGATCCTTATACTTGGGTTCCGGACATGCTCGGCTTCATCCAGAAGCACCGCCTGCACTGGACCGCCTTCTCCTTCCACCCCTCCGCCTCACCCGTGATGATCACCGGCTGGGACTACACGCCCACCCCCTTCTGGGGCGCCTTCGTGAAGCGTGCGCTGGCAGGTGAGGAGTTCGAAATGAAGAAGATGCGGTGAAGCGTAAGTTGTGCATACCGCACGAAATGAATGCCAGACTCAGCCGCCTTGGCACAGCATCTGATGTGAACATATGACGCCGTAGATGTTCTAAGTGCATGCTCTTCCACGGAGTCTCATCTCAGGAATGGTCACACCCCCACCCGCTCATCATGCTTCGCCGTCACTTCCCCCTCGCCGCCGCATGGCTCTGCAGCCTCGCTTTCACCAGCGTCACCACCACACCCGCTCCCGCCAAGGAACACCTGCCCCAAAGCGTCACCTTCAAGGGGAAGGACGCCTTCGACACCATCGTCTCCAAGGCCGTGAAGGAGAACTGGCGCGAGCTGCCCATGGGTGAGCGTGTGGCACGCTTTGGCATGGCCATGCGCGGCACGCCTTATGTGGGGTTCACGCTGGAGATCCACAATCATGTGGAGTCCCCCTCGGCCAATTTCAAAGGGCTGGACTGCTGGACCTTCTTCGAAATCGCGCTCGGCATGGCGCGCATGATCGAGGTGCCCAAGGCCACCTACACGCCCAGTGACCTGCTCGCGGAGATCGAGTGGACCCGCTATCGCGGCGGCATGTGCACGGGACATTATCTCGATCGCATCCACTACCTCGCCGAGTGGTGGTATGACAATGAAGCGCGAGGCAACATCGCCCGTGTCACCCGCGATGTGGGCCCCACCGTCCCTCTCACCAGCCGCAAATGCCAGGAGATGACCGTGCTCTGGAAAGGCTACCGCTACCTGCGCAACAACCCCTCCTACTTGCGTGAGATGGGCGAGATCGAGCGGCGCGAAAGCGCCCTCCCCTTCCGCTACATTCCCAAGGACAAGGTCCGAGCCATCGAGAAGAACATCAAGAGCGGCGACATCATCGGCATCGTGACGAACCAGACCGGTGGCCACTGCTCCCACGTGGGTCTAGCCTACCGCACTCCGGATGGCGTGCTGCACTTCCTGCACGCCTCCAAGAACCACAAGAAAGTCACCCTGGATAAATCCCTCTCCGGGTACCTAAACGATTTCCGCAACCACGCCGGCATCATCGTCGCACGTCCCCTGCCCCGCTCCAGCACGGTACGGGAGCGTGCGCCGTATCTGGCTGCCTTCAAGGAAATTACCGGATACGGCCAGTACGAAATCCGTGGCGAGGGTCAGTAAGGCGGTGCGCGTCGTCAGCCTGCCTTGGCGGCTCCTACCAGCGCCGCGACCTTCTTGGTATCTCCCGTGAGATCCAGGGTGCCGCAGTCCATGCAGATGCGCGTCTTCAGGGACACGTCGCTGGACAGCGCACTCAGGAATTTGGTGTTGTCCGGCACAAAGAAAATGCTTCCGGTGGACTGGATGACCCCGGGTTGGAAATTGCTGCTTCCGCAGCGCAGGCACTTTTGTTCCATAAACGTGAGGGGGCGTAGGGGTGCTTGATGCCGTTCAGGCCGATTCTGTTCCGGTGCGCCGAATTACGCACACGGAAATTTCCCCTTTCCGTGCTGACATGGGAACTAAATCTGTCCTCAAAAGGAACGCATGATCAGAAGGCTCAGGCCGCTCCAGCAGCCGCAATTCCAGGGAGGTTTACTCCTCACCGAGGAACGAGCTGACATGAAATGCAAAATGATAAGTGAAAAATGCAAAGTGACCGAAGCGCCTCCATTTTGCATTTTTCACTTCTCACTTTGCATTGTTGTGTTGGTTCCGCCCCCCGTCGCCATTCATCCTCGCGCCGCTCCCAGTAACGCCTGCACTTCCTCTTCCGTCGTCTTCCACG
>JAEYUU010000559.1 GCA_023429545.1 Verrucomicrobiota bacterium | reverse complement strand
GGGGGCGCGGCATTGGAGGTGAAGTCAGTAATCAGTAATCAGTTGGGGACGTCATTTCTGATTACTGAACACTGTTTACTTTTGCTTCATCCTCTCTCCACGGGCAGACACCCGGGAGAGGAGAAGCGAGGAGAATGGATTACTTGGCGGAGGAGCCGAGTTTGGCATCCACGGAGTAACGGCCAGCACCGGCAATGAGCAGGGCGACGAAGCCGGCAAGGTAGATGAAGGCGAGTTCACCGGAGCCAGTGGCAGACTTCGGATCAAATGAGGCCTGGTGCGCCACGAAGAAGGCTACGCCCATGGTCGCGGCGAGGAAGCTGGCGGCCCAACGGGTGCCGAGGCCAAGAACAAGCAGAATCGCGAAGACAGACTCCGCCAGCACGGCGCCGGCAGCCAGGGGAGTGGGGAAGCCCATCTTCTCATGGAACATCTGCACGGTTCCGCCGAAGCTCTTGAGTTTGGCCAGACCGTGGAGGGCGAACATGGAAATGCCGAGCCACACGCGCAGGACGAGAAGGCCGAGGTCGGAAGAGAAGGGGACGAAGTCGAGTTTGATGAGTTTGTTCATGGTCTTATGGATTTGAGATTTGAAATCTGAGATCTCAGATGGGTCTGAGGTGAAGTGTATGGGGGTGCGGAGGTTTGGTATACTCGTTGGTTGGAGATAGGGGATTTGGAATCTGAGATTTCAGATTCCAAATCCCCATGGGCTTACGCCAGGTCGAAGAGGAGAGCTTCGCTGTCCTCAGTCGCGGTGATGGTGAGCGTGCCCGCGTCATCGGTGCTCGCGGCGTCACCCGCGCTGAGCGCGGTGTTGCCGTTCAGCGAGACACTGCCGCGGGCGAGTTGCAGCCAGGCGCCACGACCGGTGGAGACATCGTGCGTCACCTCCTGGCCTTTTGTCAGCTTGAGCCGGTAGATGTTTGCATCCTGGTGGATCACGGCGGAGTCCTCACGGCCATCGGGCGAGATCACGAGAACCTTGCTCTGGCTGGCATGCTCGGGCTTCGGGTGCCACTCGGTGTAGCCGGGTGCCAGGTTGCGCTTGTTCGGGAAGAGCCACACCTGGAGCATGTGGGTCTTGTCCGAGTTGGAGGGGTTGAACTCGCTGTGCAGCACGCCGCTTCCGGCGCTCATGAGCTGGATCTGCCCGGGCCTGAGCTCGCGGCTGTTGCCCATGCTGTCCTTGTGCGCCAGGGCGCCCTCCAGCACGTAGCTGAAGATTTCCATGTCGCGATGCGGGTGCATGGGGAAGCCGCCGCCCGCAGCGATGTGGTCTTCATTGATGACACGAAGCGTGCGGAAGTGCATGTGCTTCGGGTCCTGGTACTCGGCGAAGCTGAAGCTGAAACGGGAGTCCAGCCAGCCATGGTCGGCATGGCCGCGCTCGTTGGATTTGCGAAGGGTGAATTTCATAGGGGTGAAACTTGTGGTTGGATTACGTGGTCAGGTTCGGCCCTGGCGCAAAAGTCTCCAATGCAACTTTCCTTGCGAGTCCATGCAAAAAGTGCATAGGTTTCAGCAATCATGGAACTGCGCCACCTCCGCTCCTTCCTCGTGGTTGCGGAAACGCTCAATGTGAGCCGCGCCGCGGAGCGCCTGCACCTTTCCCAGCCAGCGCTGAGCCGGCAGATGCAGGACCTGGAGCAATCGCTGGGCGTGTCCCTCTTCGTTCGGGAGAAGGGGCGCGTCTCCTTGAATGACGCGGGCCGTGCGCTGGTGGAGCATGCGCGCGAGCTGCTGGCACGTTCGGACAACATCGCGAGCCACGTGCAGGCGATCTCCCGCGGGGAATGCGCCACGGTGGAAATCGGCTATGCACCCTCCCTCGCGGCGGAGCTGCTGCCGCTGGTGCTGGAGCGACTGGGCCGCACCCACCCGAGCCTGAACCTGCGCATGCATGATTTGTCTTCCGATGAGATGAATGCCGGGCTCAAGGAGGGCACGCTGCACCTTGCGTACACCGTGGGCGCCGGGATTCTGCAGGAGGCCGGACTGGTGAAGGAAACACTGGTGACCTATCCCATCTGCGTGGCCATGAGCCGGAATCATGCGTGGGCTCGCCGGAAGAAAATTGATCTGGCCGACCTGCCGCATGCCACGTTGCTGGGCTATGCGCGTCACGCATACCCGGAGTATCCGAAGTTTGTGGAGGGGATTCTTTCCGCTGCTCGGGTGAAGCCCGCGCGGATGGAGGAATTTGACAGTGCTTCCAGCCTCATGTTGCGCATGGAGTCCGGCGCCGGGGTGGCGCTGGTGCCGCTGTCTTTCGCCTGTCACACTGCGGAGCGCATTGTGCTCCTGCCAGTGAGTCCCGATGTGCCTCCCGCGGATCTCGTGATGTGCTGGAGGCGAGGCCAGGACTGGCCCGCATTGCGCACAGTGCGCGAAGTCAGCGCCACATGCGGGCTGGAGCTGAGGCAGAAGAGGGGAGTGGCGGGACCGGGGAAGAGAAAGGCAGTAAGCAGTAAGCAGTAAGCAGTAAGCAGTAAGCGGTGTGGCGGACTAAGCTGCCGCATCGCCTTCCCCGAGCTTCCGGCGGAAGAGGGCAAGCGTGAGTCCCATGCAGGTCATGGCAAGTTCTGGATCGTAGCGTGGGCCTTCGTCGCGGATGAAGGCATGCTGGCCATTGAACTCGTGCCAGGTGTACTTCACCCCTTCGGCATCGAGCGTGGCCTGGATTTTTCTCCGGCCTTCGAGGGGGATGTGAGGATCCTGCTGGCCCCAGATCATGAGCAACTCCGCGCGCGTGTCCTTGATCTTTTCCAAGGTGCCATCGTTGCCGCCCTTGCCGAGACTACCCTTGTGGATGTCTGTCGCATACAGGCACACTGCAGCGCTGACGTCCGCATTATCCGCCGCGGCGCGGAAGCTGAGATGCCCGCCGAGGCAGATGCCCATGACAC
>JAEYUU010000109.1 GCA_023429545.1 Verrucomicrobiota bacterium | reverse complement strand
CGTCAGGATCGGATTCGAACCTGCCAAAGCGTTTCTCCTGTCCGTTCACGAACCGGCAGAATCGAGGAGATCCTGCAGCTCTTCCATCAGCCTCTCCATCGGAAGTCCCTTCACGTTGGACCAGGAGCCTTCCACCTGCGCGATGATCATGGCGCTCTCATCCTGCACGGCATAGGCGCCAGCCTTGTCGAGCGGCTGGATGCGGGAGTGGTAGTCGCGGATGATCTCATCAGTAAGGAGTTTGAAAGTGACTTCGCTGATGACGGGAAAAGTCCGCTCCTCCTCTCCTCCCGCGGACATGATGGCCACGCCGGTGCAGACCTTGTGCGTGCGCCCGCTGAGCCGTCGCAGCATGGCAGCGGCCTCTTCCATGTCACGGGGCTTGCCGATGGGCTTCTCGTCGAGATAGACGAGCGTATCCGCGGCGATCACCACCGCGTCGGGGCGCTGGCCTGCGATGACCCGGGCCTTCAGGCGGGCATTCTCCACGGTGAGCGCCTCGCAGGTCAGGGACTCCTCGTGCGCCTCCTCCACCTCAGGGATCATCACCTCAAAGACATAGCCGGCCTCCTGCATGAGTTCCGTCCGGCGCGGGGAAGCCGAGGCGAGCACCAGCGGCCTCCCCTGCGAGTTGTTGCTGCCCTGCGTGCGATTCGCCATGCTGCTAGAGCTCATTCATCATGAGGATCTCGTCCGAGCGAATGAGCGCATCCTTGTCATTGAGCGCGCGGAACTTGTAGTAACCCGTCTTGGAGTTGAACTCGGGCTTGCTCGCCGTCATGAATTCCCGCCCGTCGCGGAGCGTGATCTTGTAGTGAGCGGTGCTGCAGCTGGAGCAGGTGAGCAGCAATATCAGCGCGGCAAGGGCTTTGCAAAAACGTGCGATCATGGCGTATCCGAATCGCTCCCATAAAACTGTTCGCGCGCACCCGCAACCGCGGATAGCGTCGCTTCAATGTCATGGACGTTTTTGAAAGAATTTGTGCGCAACTGGGAGACTACGGGAGCTGTGGCACCGTCCTCTCCAGCTTTGGCGCGCCGCATCGCGGAGGCTGCAAAAATCCGTGGTGCCCGGAGGGTGCTGGAGTTGGGACCGGGGACCGGATCGCTCACCGAAGCGGTGGCGGCAGCCCTCCCCGAAGGCAGCGAGTATCTCGGCCTGGAACTGAACGAGATCTTCGTGAAGCGGCTGATGAAACGCTTCCCCGGATTGCGCTTCGAGGCGATGCCGGCGCAGGATTTTGACTTCAATCACTGGCCGGGTGAAGGCGAAACCTTCGATGCCATTGTGAGCGGACTGCCCTGGACGGCCTTCCCCGAAGACCTGCAACTGGCCATCCTCGACCATGTACTGCCACGGCTGAGACCGGGTGGCATTTTCGTGACCTTTGCGTACACGGGATTCCACCTTCTTTCCAAGGGCAGGCACTTCAGGGACGTGCTGGCCAGCCGGTGTCACAAGCTCACCACGACCACCACAGTGTGGGGGAATCTGCCGCCCGCGTTTGTTTACGTGGCCACCGCAGGCGCGGAAGCCACGCCCCCTTCACATCGCCGGTGAGGCACCATCACTGCCCGCGAGCTTGGTAAGCACAGAGGCCACCTGGGCCTTCATCTCATTGCCCGGCTTGAAGCGGACGACGGAACGCGGCGGAATCTGCATTTCGGAACCCGGTTTGTTGGGATTGCGCCCGATCTTGGGCTTGGCCACGCGAACTTCGAAGGTGCCAAATCTTCGCAAGGTCACTTCATTGCCCTTGGCGAGTTCCTCAGTGATGAGGTCCAGCACATGTTGAAGCATGTCGAACACCTGATTCTGAGTCAGGCCGGTACGGTTGCTCAATTCGACAACGAGGTCGCGCTTCGTAATCGTAGCCATGAGAAGAGAGGGAGGATGAGGTTGCCGCAAGGGCGATTGCCCAAACCGAAAATGCACTTCAGTGTAGCAAAGTACGAGCCTTGTGTACAAAAAATCCTCTAAAGTTATCTCTATGAGCTTGAGGATGCGGCAGATACCTCTTGCGCCGTTTTGAAATGCATTTTGGCAACTTGCGCAAGAGCCTCAACTCCAAGCTTTTGTGTGATTTTCACTGCAGTGGATTTCACGGCCGCCGACACGCCCTTCCCCAAACTAAATCCAATTTTAGAGCCGTTTTGGTCCAGCCATTGTACGAATTTCTCCCGTGCGAAGATGGAGGCGGCGGCCACGGCAGGGTCACTTTCCGCCTTGGTGCGCTGCTCCAAAATGATGCCTCGCCCCTTTTCCTGGAGCGCCTGCTGCAGCACGCGAGGATTGGCAAACTGGTCAGACAGAGCACGTGGGCAACCGGGTACGCGGTCGAGCATGTTCTCGATGACCTTGGCATGCCCCCAGGCGAGGAGCTTGTTCAGGTTGCCGAATTTTGCGTACAGAACATTGTAACGCTCCGGGCTGATGACGATGGTCTCATGAATCACCTGGGCCTTCCGCATGTCCCGCGCGAGCTCCGAGATGCGCGCGTCCGTGCCAATGCGCTTGCTGTCCACCACTCCCATGTCTCGCAGCATGCGGGCTGTGTGCGCGTCCACATAAGCCCCGGCGACCACCAGGGGTCCGAAAAAGTCGCCCTTGCCACTCTCATCCACTCCGATGTGGGGGGAGAACATGGAGGGATTATGCACCTCCTCATAACCCAACTCAGCGGCGCCCAGCACTTCCGGCTCGAGGGTGAACTTGATGAAGTCCTCAATACCCTTGCCCTGCAGCACCACCTTGGGTCCCTTCTCGTACACGGCAACATTCACCTTGGGACCTGCGGCGGCAAAGAGCGTGTAGGGCTTGGGTTCAAACTTCCAACCTTTTTCTTCCAGGATGGAGCGGAGCTTCGCTGCCTGGAGTTCAGTAATGAGCTTGGTATAAGTGGTGAGTGCGGGCATGAGGAGGATGGCGCTTGCAAGCTGAAGCGGCTCGTCGGAATCTCACCCGTCCGCCGGAATTCGTCACCTGTCATTTCCCGTCATGCCAAAACAATCGTTGCTGCAGCGTCCGGAGGCCTTCGCCCAAGCCCTTGGCGCCTGGTTCGCCGCGAATGGGCGTGACTACCCGTGGCGGCGCACGACGGACCCTTACGCGATCCTCGTCTCCGAGATGATGCTGCAGCAGACGCAGATCCCCACGGTACTGGGCCGTGGCTACTATTCCCGGTGGATGGAGCGCTTCCCGGATGTGCAAACCCTCGCCAAAGCAGAAGAGGCAGAGGTGCTGCGCAGTTGGGAGGGTTTGGGCTACTACCGTCGCGCGAGATTCCTGCAACAGATGGCCCGGACGGTGGTGGAACGGCACGGGGGGGTATTCCCCACGGCGCTGGAGGAGATTCACGCCCTTCCCGGCGTGGGGAGGTATACTGCCGGGGCGGTGGCCAGCTTTGCGTATGACTCCGCCGCGCCCATCGTGGATGGAAACGTGGCCCGGGTGCTAGCCCGCCTCTGCAACGATCCCACCCCGGTGGACTCCACGGAAGGACAAGCCAGGCTCTGGGAAAGGGCCGAGCTGCTGGTGAATGCCGCTCCAAGCGCCCGGGCGCACAATAGTGCCCTCATGGAACTGGGCCAGACCGTTTGCCGGGTATCCTCCCCTGCCTGCGCCCAGTGCCCCGTGCGGGGATTCTGTCTTGCCGGGAATCCGGCCTCGCTGCCGGTCAAAGGCATCCGCGCCTCCGTCACCGAGGTCTCGGAGCGGGTTTTCTTCCACCGCACCCGTGACGGCATCCTCCTGCAGCAGGAGACCGG
>JAEYUU010000393.1 GCA_023429545.1 Verrucomicrobiota bacterium | reverse complement strand
GTCCACGCCCGCCGGCCGGCTGCCAGCGCATCGGCACGTTGGAGCCCTCGTTCCAGTGCCTTTCTTACCAGTGCCCGATCCCCCGCCGCGAGAGCCGTGTCATACCTCAGCGCCCATGAAACGCCCTTGCTGAACACCACCGCATCAGCCAGCAAATCGGCGTGGGGGGCCTTGATGCTGGCGAGCCGTTCCTCCAGCTTCTGTGGCCCCGTGAGCAGCATCTCCTGGTCACTTAGCGAGACGCATCCCGCCTCGCTCAGCATGAATTCCATCGCAGCACAGGTGTCCTCGTAACTCGTCGAGTGTCCGCCATCTTTGCGATGAATGCCAAGCACCTTGCGCCCTGCTTTCTTCAGCTTTTCAACCAGTCGCAGCACACTGTGCGGCGGCACCGACTCATCCTTGCCGCCGGTCGTGAATGCCATCGGCATCGTGAATTTCTCAGGCCACAGCTCCGCACTTCGCTTCCGATATTCATCAGGCACCTCCTCCCTTGTGCCGCCGAACGAACTGGTCCGGGCGTCCTGAAAATTCTCATACTCCACCAGGTTCGCCGTGCCATTCAGACTGCATCCGCCTGAGATGAGATCCGGATGCAGAACTGCAAATGTCAGCACCGCCGTTCCACCCATCGAGCCGCCCGCGAGGAACACCCGGCCAATCTTGTGCCGCTGCTTCAACTCCATGATGATCTGCACCACATCCGCCTCGGCCTTGGGCCCCATCCATGAGGTCTTTGCACGGTAATCGGGCGACACCACGATTAATCCGAAGCGCGACGCCACATCGCGCACTCCGCGGCACTCACCACGTGCATCCTTGATGAACTGCCACCGATCCGCGCCATGCCCATGAAATGCCAGGACCACATCGTGTGGCTTTGCAGCATCAAAATTCGGCGGCATGAGTTCGACGTAGCGCTGATCAGTGCCATCCAATGCAGATCTGAAGCCGATGTCGGCAAGAAATGCAGTACCTTCCTCCCCGACCACGGAGTCTTTCGCGGCGGTGATCGCCTGCTTCCACGCTTCGATTCGGTTGCCTATGAATGTCACTTGCGCGCCTGCCTGAGCCCATACTGCGTTATTGGCCGGAGGCTTTGCGGCCGGGCCGTTACCGATAAAGTGATTGTCGCGAATCTCCGCCCTGCCCTTCACCAGGACTGCGGCGACACCGCCACCGCGAATGACATTGCCAGCGATGACGGCGCGCGATCCATCCAGCACGGCAATCATGGGTGCCACTCCGCCGTCACGCGCAAGTTCATTGTCCTTGATCGTCACTTCCGAACCACCCGTGATGCCGATGGCGACAAGCTTGTTTCCGATGAGGCGGTTCTTCACGATGAGCGGGTGCGCACCCTCCTCCACGCCGATGCCAGCCATGTCGTTCTCCTTACACTCGTTGCCTTCCACGACTGGCCGGGTATCCGTACCGGTGCGGATGCCGATGCCAGCGCGGCGGTTTTTGAAGCAACGATTGCCCGTCACCGTGGGTGATGAGCCTTCACTGATGCCAATGCCAGCACGGATATTGCCGTAGCAAACGTTGCCCTTCACCTCCGGACTGGAGGCATCGCACCCAATCCCGGCGTGGAAGTTGTCGAAGCAGGTGTTGTCCTCGATCAGCGCCGTGGAACCATTCGTTAAGCCAATGCCACCGCCCATGTTCCGAAAGCAGACATTGTTCGTGACGCGCGGCGACACCTTGCCCCCCGATGCACCGACGATGGCAATGCCGGTGTAGCCGACATGATGGACGATGTTGTGGATCACAGTACAGTTGCTCGTGACCGAGATGCCTGGAGTCCCTGGCTGGCCGATCTTCTCGAACGATTGTTCGTTGCCCTGCGTGTCAAAATGATGCTGCCAACGCGCATCGTCATACTTGCCCACACCGGTGATGGTGAATCCATCCAGCGTAGCCTCCAGCCCCATCTCCACGCCCGGACCACTGCCTGCCGCTCCGTCGAGGATCGTGGCTTCGGCCCGTTTCAAACCGCGATCGCCCTGGCTGTCGTCGCCTTCACTTCGGACACGGATTCCGGGCTTGAGCACGAGCCGTTCGCGATACGTCCCGGCTGCCACGAGCACCGTATCGCCCGATTTTGCCATGTTGATCGCGGATTGAATGCTGGCATGCTCGCCCGGCACCCGCAGGGTGGCGGCGCCTGCCGCTGAGCAAATGATGCTCACAAAGCTGGTGATCCATGTTCTCATCTGGTCTCCTTCCATTTCATGAACTCCACCTGCACTTCCTCGCGCGAGCACCGCGGACGCAGCACGGTTCGCACGCGGAAGCCATAGTCCTTTTTCAATTCGGGCTTGGGGACGAGGAACTGGAAGTCCCATGCCGGATTGGTCGACCTTAATTGGGCATTGGAACCGCCACCGCTTGGCGAGTGGGTGAAGCGGATGCCTTCGCTGCGATCGAACATCACCAGCCACATCAAATCGTCGAAATTGCCATAGAAGAACGGCTGATCATAGCGCAAGCGGGAGAGGTTCTTGAAGAGTGTGTCGCGCTGCTCATCGGAGTACGTCATCTCGAAGGCGTCATCGCGATGCCGCACGGTACTCTGGTCATTGTGCCACTGCGTGCAGAACTGCGTCCACATGTCCTTCTGACCGTCGGGTCCACCCAGGAAATGCATGCTTTTGTCCGCAGGTGCATTCATGTAGCTTGCCCAGAACAAGGCCATGTAACCACGCGAGAACACCGGCTTGTGCGCCACGCACCGGAAGGTCATGTCGAGATAATGAGGCGGGACGAGGTTGAAGCGCGTCCAGCTTTCGACATGAAACGTCGGAGTCGGCGGCTGATGCAGTTCGGCTTCGCTGGTGCTGATCTGCTTCAGGCTCATTGGCGCATTGCGCGGCTCGAAGAATGTCTTGGAGTCCTCCAGATGATCGCCGCTGATGATGTGTTCGAGGTTCAGCCCCGCCAGCGCAGGCACGAAGATGCTGCGAGTTCCCGCAGTATGCCGCAGGCTCCACACGCCATTGTAGCCCGCACGATGTCCGCCCTCGGCGGAGTTGTCACCGATGATGGCGGCGAGGTCACCCCCCTGGAGTGCGACGTGGCTGGTCACACTTCCCGTCGCAGCGTTCAGCCTTGACGAGCCCCCGAGTGCGGCCACCGATGACACCCGGAGGAAGTCTCGCCGCCGGATGCCCTCGGTCGAGTTCGTGAGCGCTTGGGACTTTGTGGTTGTAGTCATGGCTGGGAACGCGGAATCGCGGGCAGCACGATGTGCGAGGCCTGTCCTGGTGTGTGCA
>JAEYUU010000267.1 GCA_023429545.1 Verrucomicrobiota bacterium | reverse complement strand
ATCTTCATACCTTCTTCCTTGAGCCGGGAACGCTGCAATTTTGACAACTTGGCGTCCATGTTTGGACTGATGCGCGCATCAGCGCTCACCACGCGGTGCCAGGGGAGCGCGGCAGATTCTTCCTCCGTCAGATGGCTCATCACCGTGGCCACATGCCTGGCCACCACGTTCATGTGAACGGCGATACTGCCATACGTGGTAAACTTGCCAGAAGGTATCAGGCCGACGAGTCGAATGACTTCCGCACGGATCCGGGCAAAGGCTGCTGACTTGGGCTTTGGCTTGGGCATTGCTTGTCGTATTCCAATGGATCACCGGCGCCCCCCGGGGTGCAAGATTAGAAACGCGAGGATCGGGCGGCGCCTGGCGGGCGCAACATCGGCGGATCTGCCTTCGTTGTGAGGTGATGCGGTTCTTGTCTCTCCTTGTGGTGCTGATGTGTTGCTGCCGCCTGGACTTGGCTGTGGCGGCGGATGGGCGTCCCAACATCGTCTTCATCATGCTCGACAATGTGGGGCAGGAATGGTTCGGTTGCTATGGCAGTGAGGAGGGTTGCACGCCAAACATCGACCGGCTCGCGGCTGGCGGATTGCGCGTCGAGCACTGCTACACTCCACCGGTGTGCGGGCCGAGCCGCGTGGTGCTGCTCACCGGGCGGTATCCACACAGCACGGGCTTCCGGCTGCATCATGACGCGGCGCTCTACAGCGGCGGCGGACTGGATCCGAAACGCGAGATCCTCTTTCCCCGGCTGTTTCGTGGAGCGGGGTACGTCACCGGCATCGCGGGGAAGTGGCAGGTGAACAACCTGTATGACGAGCCGGAGGTGCTCACTGAGCATGGCTTTCAGGAGCAGCTTGTCTGGCCGG
This sequence comes from Verrucomicrobiota bacterium, assembly GCA_023429545.1. GTDB lineage: Bacteria > Verrucomicrobiota > Verrucomicrobiia > Verrucomicrobiales > Verrucomicrobiaceae > Roseimicrobium. The sequence goes on along the minus strand of JAEYUU010000267.1, from coordinate 2,042 downwards.
GCAGCCTGGAGCCGAAGAAGGTGAAAGGAGCGCAGCTCGCGAAATTCTGGGATGCCGTGAAACGCGAGGATGCGACGGAGACCACGAACTTCATCCAGCACATCGAGAGCCGGTACTGGGACCCCGTCTTCCTGCGCAATGGGATCCGGGAGGAGCATCCGGGCCGTTTTGGTCCTGATGTGATGCAGGAGTTTGCCTTTGATTTTCTCCGGCGAAACCGTGAGCGCCCGTTTCTGCTTTATTGTCCGATGGTGCTCACCCACGGCCATACCTACACCGTGCCCGTGGTGCCCACGCCGGACGATGCCGATGATACCCGCCCGCATCAGGAGATGTTCGCTGGCATGCTGCGCTATGCAGACAAGCAGGTTGGGCAGTTCGTTGAGGAACTGGAGCAACTTGGCTTGCGGGACAACACCATCGTCTTCGTCGCCAGTGACAATGGAACGGAGAAGAGCTTCCGGGCCCGGCGCAACGGCAGGACCGTGAGCGGCGGCCTCTACACGCTCTCCGAGGCGGGCGGGAGCGTCGTGCTGGTGGCGAACTGTCCGAAGCACATTTCCGCGGGACGGACGCTGCCCCTGGCGGATTTCACGGACATTTATCCCACGCTTTGCGATCTGGCCTCTGTCCCTCTTCCACCACATCATGCGCCCGATGGAAAATCCTTCGCCGTCTATCTGCTCGGCAAAAGCGACACTCCGCCCCGCGACTGGATTCTCAACGAGTACCATGAAACCAGGGTGGTCCGGGATACCCGCTTCAAGCTCTACAGTGACGGTCGGTTCTTCGACGCGAATGCCGACCCGGCGGAACAGCATGATCTTGCCGGGAGTGATATGCCGGAGCATGTCGCCGTCAGGAGCAAACTTGCGCGGGTGCTGCAGTCGCTTCCGCCTGATGTGGAACCGCCGTTCCTTCTGCGCAGCCAGTCCGGCTTCAAGATTCGCACGGAGGCGAGAATGAAGTCGGCAGCCGGGCAGGGCGAAACAAAATAGTCCTTTGCGTTCCAGAGGAACTCATTGCGCTCTGACGGCGCTCGAACCAGGACTCCATGCCTTCAGCCTTGATCAAAAAGATGCCCGGCGCAGAAGTTCAGCGCAGATTTCCGGTGGCAGGCTGTTGATGTAGGAGCCGCTGCCGAGTTCATATCCCGCGAGGTGGCTCACCCGCGGCACCACGGCGAGGTACCAGTGAAAACAACAGGCGGTATCCTCGCCCACCGGCGCGGAACGGATGGTGATGTTGTAGGCAGGATCGCCCGCTGCCATGCGGATGCGGCGCAGTTGACGGCTGAGTACTCCGGCGAGTTCATCGATCTGCTCGTCTCGAATGGAATCAAACGACGGCTCATGACCATTGGGATAGATCCACAGGTGGTAAGGCGACAGCGAGGCGTACGGCACAAAGGCGGTGAAGGTCGCGCTGGCTTCAACGATGCGCTCTCCCGCCTCCATCTCGTCCTGGAGGACGCGGCAGTAGATGCAGCCGCCATGCATCTCGTGAAACCGCCTGGCTTCTTGCAAGCGCATGCGCACCTGGCAGGAAACCACCGGCGCCGCGATGATCTGCGAGTGGGGATGCAGCAGCGAAGTCCCTGCGCGCTCGCCGTGATTCTTGAAGATTACAATGCTCTCCACATGGGGCAGTTGCTTGAGGGCGGCATACCGGGCGCGGTACACCCGCAGGATGGACGCCAGATGGGAAACTTCCATGTCCGCGAGAGCCAGGTCATGGCGCGGATGTTCGACGACTACCTCATGCGCCCCTGCGGCAGCCATGGACCGGAAGGTTTTTTGGGAACTCCTCCTCAGGTCGTCAGTCGGAATGAAGGCGGCAAACTTATTGGGCAGCACACGGACAGCCCACGCGCCATCGGGTCCGGCCACGCGACTGATTTCATGTTCGGTGAGGTGCTCGTTCCCAGGGCAGAACGGGCAGGTGTCACTGTGGATCGCCCGCGCGGGCGGGGGTGGGAGTTCTTTGTGAAAGTCATCCGGCTTGCGCCCTCTTGCCGCAGCCATGATCACCCAGTCCAGGGT
>JAEYUU010000261.1 GCA_023429545.1 Verrucomicrobiota bacterium | reverse complement strand
ATGCTGGAACTGCACATAGTCGCTCTTTGTCCACTGGTCAAAGGGATGCTTGTGGCACTGCGCGCACTCAATGCGCACGCCGAGGAAGGCATGGGCAAACGAAAGCGCACGGTCCTCAGGTTTCTGCACATTCTTTCGGGCCCAGAAGTGCGGCATCGTCTCGCGCGCCGCGAAGTCCGCCGGGTCCTTGCTCCGCAGATACGAGGCCATCTCGAGCGCGTAGTCCTTGTAGGACTGGTCAGCCGTGCTCCTGCTCGTCGCCAGGACGATGTTGGCCACGAGCCTGTCATAGGGCTCGTTCCTTTCCACACGCCGATAAATCCAGTCCCACCACTGGCGGGCAAACTGGCCGTTGAGGTCGGTCACACCCTCGGAATAAATCTGTCGTGCGCTGTTGCCGGTGAAGTCGCACAGCTTTGTCGCCCACCATGCGGCATGGCCATGCGAATCAAGCAGCGCGTCTATCTTCTTCGCGCGTTTGTCCGGAGCTTCGTCGGCGAGAAACCGCGTTACCTCCCCGGGTGTCGGCAGCGTGCCTGCCACGTCCAGACTTGCGCGGCGAAGAAACTCGGCATCGCTGCACACCTCCGAGGGGACAACGCCGAGCTTGCGTAGTTTGGCGACGATCAGTTCGTCCACCTTCGTCGGCGTGCGGACGTTCGGATAGTTCGCTGCTGCCACCTCGCTCATTGGCAGCATCACCGGAATGGCCGTAATGCCATTGTCGTAGAACGCGACGACGTGCGTGTCCCCCTTTGCTTTGCACTCGATCAGACCCGTCTCCGAGACGCCTGCAACGGAATCATCATTCGACCGGAATCGCGTAAGCTGAGTCACATCCTCGACCGTGCCGTCCTTCCAATGCGCCATCACCTTGAGCTGCGCCTTCTCTCCCGGTTTGTTGAAAACGATTTCGCCCGGGAAGACCTCCAGTTGAGCGAACTCGCTGGACTCCGCAGAATCATCTTTCGCGCCGCCGGCAATCCACCGCATGAGGAGCTGGTATTCCCACGAGTCCATCTTGATGCGCTCCTTGCCCTTGTGCTTCATCTGCATGGTGGGCTTCATCACGAGGAGGCTTTGGGCCGGCTCGGTCAGATTCACCCGCGCGTCCCCTTCATTACCGTCTGAGTCCTGGGTGAGTTCCTTGTGATCGGCCTCGAAATCGTACCCGAAGAGCGAAAGCTGGAAGCCTCCCTGTCCCGCAAAAGAGCCATGACACTCGCGGGTGCTGCACCCGGCGCGGCTCATCAGGGGGATGATGTGCCGTCGGAAGCTTGGCTCCAAGGTGGGATTCCCCGGCTCCGCCGCCTGCACGCCTGCAGGCGTCCCGAGCACCATCCCCACGATCATGAAACCAACTCGAGCGATGTGCCTTGGTTTCATGATTCGCAATCTTCAGTGGGGGAAGAGGTGCTTTGCTTTGCCGCCTATGGCTTCACCGGCTTCTTTGTGTCAGCAGCCTTCGCGCTCCGCTGCTCTTCTTCCTCCGCGGCGCGGGTCATCACTTCCAATTGGGCGGAGCTCAGGATGCGATCAAGCTTGCTGAGAAACTGGTCCTCGGTGTCCTGATTCTTCTCCTCCTGGAGTCACTGTCGCGCGGCTCCATCGAGCTTCACGGATGGGGAGGCGAACTTGTCCGCATAGACGATCCCGGTCTCCTCTACCGCTGCCATGTATGCGGCGTTGATCTTCTCGATCAGGGCGTTTTGTTCCGGTGTGAGAATCGAGGCGACGCGCTCTCGCAGGCGTGCTGAGGCTGCTTCCACGATCGCGCGCGCCTTTTCGCGCTGTTCGGCAGTGACGGTCGGATCCGACTTGGAGATGGCCCTGGCGGCCTTCACTCCCTCGTCGTTCGCCATCTCATCCCGCGCCGCTGCGATCTGCTGCTTCTGCGGTTCACTGAGTTGAAGCACGGCATTCAATCCCGGCACATGCTGGGTCACAGTCCCGCTCTTCTTTCCCTTCCAGAAGGGGTAGCCATTCACGTCAGGGCTTTTCTGCTTTTCCGCAGCACCGAGCGGGGCGAGGGCCGTGAACCCGGCAACAAGGAGTATCCGTAGGTTCAGTTTCATATGGTCTTGAGGGCAGAACGCAATTCCAAGCAAAGAGTTGCAGGAAAATTTGCGAGCGGCAAAAACGACCGCCTGCCTGCCGCTCCGCGTGGGTGCTTGCCAGATTTACGGGAACAGAGGCCCGGTGCGGTTCAATCAAAGCGGATGCTCTTGTCCACAAACACCCGGTGCCACAGCTCCAGCACCACGAGCGACATGACCTGCTTGCAGTACACGAACTCACGCGTGCTGCGCATGTTCTCCAGCAGGCGGGTCACCTTCGCGGGGTCGAAGTAGCCACGCTTCTTCACGGCATCCGGATTGAGCGTGTCGGCGACCAATGCCTTGAACTGCGGCTGATCCAGGAAGTATTCCACTGGCAGATAGAAGGGGATCTTCTGCCGGCGCGCAATGTGCTTGGGGAACACCTTGTCCGCGAGCTGGCGTTCGATGTACTTGTCCGTCTTGCCGTTGATCTTCAGATGCGCCGGCATGGTGAAGGCCAGCTCAATGAGCCGGTGATCCAAGAACGGCAGGCGGTACTCCAGCGAGTGCGCCATCGTGTTCTTGTCCTGCCGGATCAGCGCCCAGTCCTGCAGCCATTCGTCGTACTGCAGCTTCAGGAGGCGATCCAGGAAGGGGCCGTTCTTGTCCTTCTCTTTCTCCTTCGCCATCCACGCATCGGTGGCCAGATTCTTGAAGCGCTCCGAGTAGGCATCCCGACGCTCGTCCTGACTCCAGAGAGTGCGCAGGGCGTTGAAGTTATGGTTGAGGTCACGGCTGCTGTACTTCGCGAGGAACTCCACCACCCGCTTCTTTCCCTGGCTGCCAAGGTCTGCCGGAAAGGTGAAGAACTTGTTCAAGATACCCGCGGGCGTGGCGGCGAAGATCGGCGCCGCCAGGGAGGTGACGCCAGGAATCATGCGGCGCATTTTTTCCACCTTGGTGATGACGCCCTGGAAGGAATAGCCCGCAAAGGCCTCATCCGCGCCTTCCCCGCCAAGCACCACCTTGAGATCCTTGCTCGCGCCCTCGGCCAGCTTGTAAAAGGCAATCAGAAGCGCATCTCCCACAGGCCGATCCATGTGCCACACAATGCGCGGCAGCAGATCGAAGTCCTCCGGCTGGCAGATGATTTCGTGGTGCTTCGTGCCGAGGAAAGCCGCCGGCGCGCGTGCGGCTGGCGTCTCATCCACCGGCGAGTCGAAGCCGACACTGTAGGTGTTGATGTTGCTGCTGTAGCGGGTCATGGCCGCCACGGTGAGGGAGGAGTCCACCCCCGCGCTGAGGTACGCACCGACGGGCACATCGCTGCGCATGCAGAGCCTTACAGAGTCGTAAAACAGGTGCTCCAGCGCCTCGAAGTACTCGCCATCGCTCTTGTATTTCGCAGTGCGGGCATCCAGCAGCGGCACCTCCCAGTAGCGGGCAATCTTCAGCGAGTTGTCCGCCAGCCTGTAGTGCAGGTAGTGGCTCGTGGGCAGCTTGTAGATGCCCTTGAACATGGTCTGCGGCTCCGGGACGTTCCGTAGCGTGAGGTACGGATCGATGGCCTCGATGTTTGGCTCCGCAGTGTAGTGCTGGCTCTGCAGGATGCTTTTCGCCTCGCTGCCAAAAAGGAACCTCCCATTCGCATGGTGGTAGTACATCGGTTTCTGCCCGCAGCGGTCGCGCGCGATGAGGAACTCCCGCTTCCTCGCATCATAGATGCAGAAGGCGAACATGCCGTTCATGCGCTTCAGAACGCCCTCGATGCCCCACTCCTCATACCCGTGCACAATGCACTCGGTGTCACTGTGCGTCCGGAACTGGTGTCCCCTGGCCTCCAGTTCCTCGCGAAGCTCGACGTAGTTGTAGGTCTCGCCGTTGTAGCAGATGGCAACGGACTTGTCCTCGTTGTAGACAGGCTGCCAGCCCCCCTCCAGGTCGATGATGCTCAGGCGCTGCATGCCCATGCTGAAGGGCGCGCCCTCAGGCGCCTCATAGCGACCCTGACCATCCGGACCACGATGGCGGATGACCCGCCCCATGCGGTCGAGCAGACCTTCTTCTTTGAACCCGGCAAAGCCGTAAATGCCACACATAAGAAATAGAGCGGGCACATGAGCAACCCACGCGCCGAAAAGCAAGCACGAGATGTGCTTACGCCAGCGATGGCGGGCCTGGAAATGAAAAAAGCAGCCAGCGCGGTGCTGGCTGCTTTTCGGAAACGACGGACGCCAGTCGGCGGTACTTAGAAGCGCAGGGTGGTCTGCAGGACGACAACCCAGGCGTTGGGGATCTCCCCGGAGCCGCCGGGATGCATGGCATACTGGAGGCTGGGCTGCAGGGTCCACCAGGCGGCGATTTGCGCCTTGTAGTTCAGCTCGATCACCGCCTCATAGTCGCCCACGACGAAGGCACCGGGCAGCACGCTGTTCGCGGCCTTCTGACCATCCCGGATGTCATCACTGATGCGCAGGTAGGAGCCGGCAATGGCGAGGGTGTCATAGTCGCGCGTGGGAATGAGCCCCTTCCACACGAGGCCGCCATCCACGCCCCACTCGGTAAGATTACGATCCGAAGGCGCTGCCGCCGCGCGCAGGAAGCCCACCAGCCCCTGCTGCGCAGGATCCTCATGGTCCGTCTCACGGCAGAGCATCTGCTCGCCCAAGATGTAGAAGCCGTAGTTGCCGTCGTGCACCTCGTCCCCGGCAGATAGACCGAAGAGACCCTTGATGGCGTCCTGCACGTCCACAAACTCGTCCGTGTGGTAGTAGCCCCCGACTTTCAGGCTGCCAGGAAGGCCAGTGTCGCCCTTCTGCTGGTTGCGACGGATGCCGGACTCAAAGTAAAACAGGGCGCCCTGCTCGTCACCCAGGTCGATGTCAGTGCCCGAATTCCCCAGATCGGGATTGCCGTCATAGATGGCCGCCTGGATGTAAAAGCGCGGATCAGGCTGCCATTTCACCAAAGCGCCAAGCGAACTGTAGGGGGAGGAGGGCAGCGCGTGGTCGCCAGCAGGGAGACCGGGAATGTCGTATAAGTTGAATGCCAGCGTCGGATAGAAGAACGTCTGGTTCACCAGGGTGATGGACGAGAGGGAGTTGTACAGATCCGGGAGGATGAAATCCCTGTCCACGGCCATGATCCCCGCCTTGAGAATGAGGGTGTCGTCAAAGAGATCCTGCTGGATGTAGGCCTCCCAGAGGCGGAACCCCGGCTCGAAGTCGACGAGGTTGGACTTGTTCAAGTCACCCACATGAGCGGCCGCAAAGGATTCACTGCTCTCGAGCCAGACTCCGGAGGTGT
>JAEYUU010000213.1 GCA_023429545.1 Verrucomicrobiota bacterium | reverse complement strand
TGCTGCGATCCAGCAGCCTGCCGCCGGCATCACGACGGTAGAGCATCTTTGCGCGTGTCGACTCATGGAAATGTCCCGAATAATCCCATCCACCCGACGCGAGTTGTGTGCGGGAGAGGGCGTGTGCGGCATCCGTCGCGGCCTTGAGACACGCGGCATCACCAGTGGCGAGATACCCTTCCAGAAATGCATCCCCCACGGCGGGTGTGCCGGGAGGTTGGATCCAAATGGTATCTGGATCAGGAATCCCCTCCGCCTCCCGCAGCGCGAAATCCGCGCTGTAGCGGTACACATACCCTCCATGCGAGGCAGCCTTCTGGTGGTAGAAGGCTACTGCCCGCTTCAGCGCCTGCGTCACGCTTTCCCGCGTAGGAGGTACTGCTTGAATCCCGCCACCAACAGTGATGGCGGCCAGGAGCAGCGGCAACGCGGGTGCGGCGAGTCGGGCGCGCATGGTGGTGCATTTCAAGAAGACTGACTTTCAGAGGGGACCAGGCCTCAGCGCTCCTCGGACGACTTCTTTGCTTCACCATTATTTTCGTCGGAGTCGAAAAACGTGATCGACTTGATGCCGTTGTCGCGCGCCGCGTCGGCAACCTCTGCCATGACCTTGGCCGGCACATCGGGATCCGCCTGCACGGAGAGGGCCATCCCTCTTTCCTGCTGGCTGAAATAGCCGCGCAGTCTTCCGAGGGAAAATGTCTTTCCCCCGATGGAAACATTCTCGCCCTTGTCGATCACCCTCAGCACCACGGTTTCACCAACAGCACCTTTCGCGGCCTTCTCGCCGTCACGGGAACCACGCTTGGCGCCTTCTCCATCCCGCGCCCATTCTTTCCTGGACTCTCCATCACGAAGTCCGGATCTTCTTGTTTCGCCGCCGCGCGCGCCGGTTTTTCTTTCCTCATCATCGCGGGGACCTGACTTCTTGCCCTCTCCATCACGTGCACCTTCCTTCTTCATTTCGCCATCACGCGCGCCAGTTTTCTTTTCTTCGCCGTCACGTGGCCCCGACTTCTTCTCTTCTCCATCACGAGGACCATCCTTTCTGACCTCACCGTCACGTGGCCCGATCTTCGTCTGTTCACCATCGCGAGGTCCGGCCTTCTTTTCCTCACCATCACCTTTAACGCTTTCTCTGGTGGGCTTCGGATTCTCGTCATCCGCGCGGCTGGCGGTGGTGAGGGTGAGGCATGCCATGGCAGGAGCAATCAGGAAGGCCGCATAGCGGGCCACGGCGGAGGAGCGGGGCAGGGCGATCATTTGGATGCGAGTTTGGATTTCCTTGGCGTGACGGAAGAACGGCACCGCCGGCGCAGGTACGCTCGCCGGGCTGAACTCCAGAGTTTTCAGCAGCGCCTCGCCGTAGTGGCGGCGCTGGGTATGCGTGAGGCTCTCCAGCGCAAGGCGATCGCACTCGAGTTCCGCATCCGCCCTCATGCGGCGGGCCAGGAGCCACACGAGAGGATTGAACCAATGCAGCGCGCACACGGCGAGCATGACGCGACTCCAGATGAGGTCGCCGCGACGCACATGCGCCAACTCATGCAGGAACATGCCGCGAATCTCCTCTGTGCTGAACCGCTCGCGCAGGCCCTCCGGTGCCAGGATGATGGGCCGCAGCCAGCCATGCACCGCCACCGTGGGAAGACCATGCACCATCCAGAGGCCGCAGGCGCGAGTGACGCTCATGCGCTCCCGGCTCCACTCCAGATCACGATGCAATGCCGCGTCCGCATGGGTGCGGCAGCGCGTGATCAGACGGTGGAGCACCAGGTGCGAATGCAGAATCCACGTCCCCACCCCCACCACGCCGACCAGCCAGAGCCACACGGCCATCGTGCCCAAGGAAGGCATCCTGAAGCTGGACGAAGCCGCCGCAGCAACACCTTCCATCACCGCAGGAGAATCAGTGAACACCGCAGGTTCAGCCGTCACGGAACGCTGCGAAACCTCGACAGCAGGTGCCTTGGATTCCTCGGCCGTCACTGGCGCGGCTTGCACCGCCTGCAGCGGTGTCACCCATGAGGGTCTCCAAGATACCTCAGGCACCCACGGCAGGAGCAGGCGAACCAGCACGATCGCCGCGAGCCATCCCCGCCAGCGCGCGGGAAAACTCTGCCAGCGCCCCAGGGACAGCACCACCAGCGCGGGAAGCAGGATGATGAGCGAGGTGTCCCACGCCCAGGTTGCAACAGAGCCGAGGCCCGTCATGATGGATTCCGGCAGAGTCATTTCTTGTCTCCTTTCAGCAGGCGCCGCATTTCCTCGATCTCCTTCGGCGTGCACTCTTCACGCTCGAGAAAACAGGCCAGCAGCGGAGCGAGCCGTCCTCCAAACACACGGTCGACAAAAGTTTTGCTCGCCTCATGCACACACTGGGCCTCATCCACGAGTGGTTTGTAGATGTACTCGCGGCCCTCCTGCCGGAAGCCCAGCGCCTGCTTCTGCAAGAGCCGGTTGATGAGCGACTGCACCGTGCGCGGTTTCCAGTGCTGCCGGCCTTCCAACGCCGCCACCACCTGCTTTGCCGTGGCCTCACCGATGCGCCAGAATTCCGTCATCACCACCCACTCCGCATCAGAGATGGAGGGAATGGCAGCGGTGGATTTCGCAGAGGAACCTTTGGAACGGGGCGAGGACATGGGCAGGTCGTTTCGATTACGCTCGTAATATTTGGCATTGGATCACATTTGTAATCGATGGACAAGATCTTTTTCGTTCATTCTACAAAATATCACTTTTGTCCTCGCCCTCGGACCTGGTGTGCGGAACGGACGATACCCTTCGTTTTCGACCATCGGACTGGGGTTCGGCTTTGGCACGGTGGAATTCAAGGACTTAAGCGTCACTCCCAGGTAGCCGGCCAGCGACATCGGAATCGCGGGATCCAGCAAGACCGTGCAGCCAGGGATGTATTATCTCCTCACTGTTGTGAAGTACCGACTTTTGCGAACTCTGATCTTCCTCCTGCTGCTGGTGACGACTTCATTTGCGAAGGCGGACGTATGGTCGATGCTCCACAGCGAACTACGCGACATGGACCGTCAGCGCGGGAAGATTCGGGCGCAACTCGCCGCCCTTCCTCCCCTGCCACCCCCCCAGGCGCATGAGCATGCGGGATTTCACAGCGGATTTGCACCCACCGCGGACGCCGTGCGCTGGGTGCAGGTGGATCTTGGCCGTGAAATACCGGTCAACCATGTGGTGGTGGTGCCGGCTTATTTCGGCGCCACCAGCGAGGGTGCCGGACCCTATGGATGGCCTGTCCGCTTCCGCATCGATGCATCGCGCGATGCGGAGTTCGCCGAGTCCCTGACCCTCCTGGACGCAACGCGGGCGGATCAACCGGCGCGTGTCGCCCCGGTGGTGGCTGCAGGCAATGGCGCCACCGCGCGGTACGTGCGACTCACCGCGACCCAGCTCGCGCCCCAGCCCCGAAGCCAGGGTCGATTCATGTTCTGCCTGGGTGAGATCATGGTGTTCTCCGAAGGGAGCAATGCAGCGCTCCACTGCGCGGTGAGATCCACGCGCGACGTCAACACTCCACCCACATGGTCGGCGGAGCACCTCGTGGATGGCTGGAGCGCCCTGGGCATTCCCGCGATTCCCACCAACACCACCGCCACTCCGTTGGGAAATGGATGGCACAGCGGCATCTCCAGCACCGCTGACACCACCACCTGGGTGCAGGTGGACCTGGGCAGCAGTCTCCCGATCGAGGAGGTGCGCCTCTATCCTGCGCATCCCCCGGACTTCCCTGACCGGCCGGGTTTTGGATTTCCACGACGCTTCCGCGTGGAATCCTCAGAGGATGCGGCCTTCACCAGCGCGAAGGGGATTGCGGATCACACGGCGGCTGAGTTTCCGAATCCGGCGGACAATGCGGTGATCCTCCGCACGGCTGGAATCAATGGCCGCTTCGTCCGCATGACTGCCACGCAACTCTGGCAGCGCAACGATGACTTCGTTTTCGCCCTCGCCGAGATGGAGGTGCTTTCCTCAGGAAAGAATGTGGCGTTGAGCACGCCAGTCACCTCGCTTGACGAAACCGAAACGGGCTCATGGAATCGCGAGCGG
>JAEYUU010000202.1 GCA_023429545.1 Verrucomicrobiota bacterium | reverse complement strand
CTTTAAATGACTACCACAAGGCACAGATTGCGGAAGTCGCTGCGTATTTTGATTGTACTAATCTCTTCAATTTGTTAACATTCTTACAATTCATGCAGGTTCACTCCATGAAGGGCATCACCAAACTCCTGACTCTCAAGGTGTCGCGCATGTGGCACACTTTTGCATGGGCGGGATTGTCCCTCGGATGCGGAAGTCTCAGCCTGCACGCCCAGGCACCAAATATGGCGAATGACGATGAGTTCGTCCTGAAGTCCGCCACCGTCCTTGTGGCGCCCAAGGCAGAGCCCCGCCGCATCCGCCAGCCGGTGCATGAGTACTTCACCGTGTTCGACCCGCAGGCAGGCGGGCGGCAGACCATTGAGCAGAAGATGAACCCCTTCGTGGCCTACACGAATATCGGCACCGACTTCGGCTTCACCGGCACCGGGCAGGAGGCCATCGGGTGGGAGACTGGCATGGTCAGCGTCGCCATGCCGCCGGACAAGTGGGGCGGCATGTGGCACAGCCTGGCCGGTCTGGGGAGCGACCTGGACTACGTGCTGGACTTCCGCGCCTGCTACCCCCCGTACATCTCCACCAAGTTCCAGCCCAGGGTCGTGGGCCTGGAGATTCGCGGCAAGGGGAAGGGCACCTTCAGGGTGGAAATCAAATCCGCCGGGCAGAAGACCCTGTGGGAGAAGACCTTCGCCGTGGACTCGCCGGACATGCGCACCTTTGTGGAGGACCTGGACCCCGAGGCCATCGGCAAGGCGAAGTTCCTGAACTGGGTGGCCGAGGGCGGGGCGGACCTGCTCGTGGACGCCGTGGCCTTCATCATCGAGGCGCCCGCCATTGCCTATGATGAGTACGTCTTCCTGGCCAGCTACGCGAAGCTCACGCAGTGCTTCAGCATGCGCACCGCCTACATCAAGGACCGCGCGCACATCCGGGACGGCTATTTCGACAATGTGCCCGCGTGCGGCCTCTTCGCCCTGAGCACGGCGCTCGCGGCGAAGCGCGGCATCGTGAGCGACCGCTTCGCCGGGGACCTGGCGGAGCGCATCGAGGACAACATCTGCCACCTCGAAACCGCGCGCGGACTGCTGCCCCACTTTGTGAAGCGGCACCAGGACGGCCGCTACGGCATCCTCCCCGGCACGGAGTACAGCACCGTGGATACTGCCATCTATTACCACGCCATGCTGCTGGCGGCGGAGATCCTGCAGAATGAGGAGCTCAAGGCCCGCCTCACCGCCGCCGTGCGCGCCATCGGCTTGGGGGACATCATGCTCGACTCCGAGGGCTACGTGCGCCACGGCCTGCGTGAGGACAAGGTGACCCCGCTCCGCGCCGTCTGGCGCGACTGGGGTGGGGAAACCGCGCTGGTGCTGGCCCTGGGCGCCATGACCAGCCACCCGCCCCCCTTCCGCATGGCCTCCTCCGGCCGCGTGTATGACGGCACCGGCTTCATCGCGGAAATCCAGAGCCTCTTCTACCCGGACTTCGACGACCCCACACCGGATTCGCTCACGAAGCAGAGCTGGCCCGCCGCGCGCAAGACGCTGCTGGAGCGCCAGAAGGAGTACTTCCCCAAGACCTGGCCGGAGAGCGAGGCGGCGAAGCACGGCTTCTACGGACTCTCCGCAGGAGAGGCCCGCCGCGGCATGGGCTACTTGGTGAGCGGCGTGGAACTGCCCAAGCTCACCGTCATCCACCCGCACTATGTGCTCATGTCCGCCCCGAACGTCGTGAAGCCGTCGGATGTGTACGATTTGCTGCGCAGCATGGAGGAGGCTCGCCTTTTCCCCCCGTGGGGCATGGTGGAGCACTTCACCAAGGACGTGGATGAATACCTGCCCATGCTCGGCGCGCTGAATGCCAGCTTCGAGTGCATCAGTGCCTACCACCTCCTTGCGCGCAGCCGCGGGATGAAGGACGAGCTCTACGAAGCCAGCCTGCGCAATGAACTGCTCCGCAGGGGAGCCAGCATCTTCTACCCCTCATCCGCCGCCGTCACGTCCTTCGCGGAAAGCAGCAGCGGCAGCCCCTCCGGCGCCCCGTAAACGCGGGTGCCATCCAGCGAGACCAGCGCCTCCTCATCCTCCGGGAGGTGGTGCGCCCGTTTCTCCTCAGCCGTGGCGGCACGCAGCGGCTGCCCCGTCGCCGGGCAGCGGAGGATGGAGAGGACCTTGGGATCGAGCACGGTTTCTTTGGGGTGGGGGTGAGCGGAGAAGAGGGGTAAACGCAAAGCCGCGAAGCAGCAAGTCCGGTGCGCTGGTGCGGCACCTCGCCCACCACACGCCTTTTCCCGCGAAGAATTTTACCGTTGCGATCGTAAAGGCAATCCGCTGGAATCCGAGTCCCAAGCATCACTCCCACCTCACTCATGACCGCCACCTCCTCCCTCGACGGGAAATCCCCCATGAAGCTCTTCTGGGCGTGCTTCATCGCCCTCGTCGCCACGTCCTTCGTGTTCGGCATCCGGGCGAATACCCTCGGCGCCTTGCAGGATTCGTTGAATCTCTCCGAGCAGGAGAAGGGGGCCATCAATGGCGCGGGCATGTGGCCCTTTGCGCTGAGCATCATCTTCTTCAGCCTCATCATTGACCGCATCGGGTACAAGACGGTCGCCATCTTCGCCATTGTCTGTCACCTGGTGTCGCTGTTCTTCCACCTGCGTTCCAGCACCTACATCGACTTCTACTGGAGCACGCTCCTGGTCTCCGTGGCGAATGGCTCCGTGGAGTCCTTCATCAATCCCGTGGTGGCCACCCTCTTCGCAAAGCAGAAATCGAAATGGCTGAACATCCTGCACGCGGGCTGGCCGGCGGGTCTGGCGCTTGGTGCGCTGGTGTGCCTGCTCTTCCCGAACACGACCCTGTTCTTCGACACGTCGTGGAAGTTCCGCTTCGCCACCTGCCTCATCCCCGTGGTGGTGTACGCCATCCTCGTCCTGCCCTGCAAATTCCCCGTGCAGGAGCGCGTGGCCGCCGGTGTGAGTTACCGGGACATGCTCAAGGTCTTCGGCGCGCTGGGCTTCTTCATCTTCTTCGCCATGTTCACCATGGCCATCTACCAGTCCCGCACGGAAGCGATCAACTGGACCGTGGTGCTGGCCGTGGGTGGCGCCGCCGCGCTGTTGGCAGGTATCTACACCCGCTCACTGGGACACTGGCTCTTCCTCGTGATCCTGGTGACCATCGGACCGCTCGCCACCACCGAGCTGGGCACGGATGGCTGGATGCCCGAACTGCTGAAACTCGGTGGACCTGCGGGCGTGGATGGCGCGATGTTCGCCGCGGGCATTTTCCTCTATACCTCGACCATCATGACGGTGCTGCGTTTCTACGCGGGGCCCATCGTGCACAGCTTCTCACCCATCGGCCTGCTGGTGGTCAGCGCCCTGGTGGCCATTGGAGGGTTGTTGTTCCTCTCCGTTTCTGCCGGGTGGATGATTGTGGCGGCGGCCACGGTGTATGCCTTCGGAAAGACCTTCCTGTGGAGCACCACCCTGGGCCTCACCGCCGAGCAATTGCCCAAAGGTGGCGCCCTGGCGCTCAATGGCGTGTCCGCCGTGGGCGTGCTCTTCCTCGGCGTGCTGGGGGCGCCGTACCTCGGCTTCAAGCAGGACCACGACATGGCCAGCCGTCTCTCCGCACCCGAGCACGCCGCCCTCTATGCCCAGGTGAAGGGGGAGGAGAAGCCCAGCATCTTCGGCAACGTGCCCAGCCTGGACCAGGCAAAAGTCGGCGCCCTGACCGCGGACAAAAAAGCGGAACTGGAGAAGGCGCAGGCGCCGAGCAAGCGCGGCATGTTCGTCTCCATTGCCATCCTGCCCGCCTTCATGCTGGTGTGTTACATCCTCCTTTGGTTGTATTTCAGGTCCCGCGGCGGGTACAAACCCGTGTCCATCTCCCACGGGGAGGAGACCGAGCCGGGCTTCTAAGGGCAGTTTTTGCTTGTCCGCACCGGGCTTTCTGATAAAACCGCGCTGCCCTGAAGGAGTCGGCCCCCCTTCACGTTTCTTTTGTCCTTTCATCACAGCAACCACGCATCCCTCCAACCAACACATCATATGAGTAGCAACGCGGGCATCGTCCCGAACGCAAATCGCCTGCTTTGGGCAGGATTCATGGCCATCTTGGCTGCGGGAGTCGGCTTCGGCATCCGAGGAGGTATCTTGGCGAACTGGGGCGCGGACTTCGGTTTCACAGGCGCACAGCTCGGTGCCATCGGTGGCGCGGGTTTCACCGGCTTCTGCTTCGGCATCATCATCGGTGGTGTGGTGGTGGACAAAATCGGTTACGGGAAGCTGGTGGTAGCGGCCTTCCTGTTCCACGTGCTGTCAGCCTTCATCACTTTTGCTGCGACCAAGGGACAGGCGCAGGAGCTTGCCTACAATTACCTCTACTGGGGCACCTTTGTGTTCGCCCTTGCGAACGGCACACTGGAAGCAGTGGCCAATCCGCTGGTCGCGACACTGTTCCCCAACAACCGCACGCATTACCTGAACATCCTTCACGCGAGCTGGCCCGCCGGTCTTGTGCTGGGCGGTCTTGTCGGCTGGTTCCTCGGTGATGGGATGCATCTCAGCTGGAAGCTGCAGCTTGGCATCTTCCTCGTGCCGACTGTCATCTACGGCATCTTCTTCATGGGCCAGACGTTCCCGAAATCGGAAGCCTCCGCCAAGGGATTGAGCGTCGGTGAAATGATGAGGGAAGTGGGCGTCCTCGGCTCTGCGGTCGCCTGTTATCTGCTGGTGCTCTTCTTCCAGAATGCGCTCCAGCTTCCCACGATGGTTTCGTACGTTCTGGGTGGTGTCCTCCTCCTCGGTGTGGCGCTGATAACGAAATTCTCCATTGGTTCTGTCCTGCTGTTCATCCTCTTCGTCACCCATGTGCTCGTCGGCGCGGTGGAACTCGGTACGGACGGCTGGATTCAGAACATCACGGGTAACAT
>JAEYUU010000084.1 GCA_023429545.1 Verrucomicrobiota bacterium | reverse complement strand
ACATTGAATCTCGCGACTCCTTTCAACTCGATCGTGCCATCCTCCAGAACGCGCGCTTCTGTCACATCCGCCTTTTCCAGAGGAAGCGCTTTCTGCTCGCGGGTGAACCACTGCAGCTCAGGCGTGCTCAGCGGCTTCGTGCGGAGCAGTCCAATCTCCTGCAGCGTGTTCATCGCATCGAGCACGCTCCAGTTTTTCTTTTCCATGTCGAGAGTCTCGATGCTGATCAGCCCGCGCTGGTTTTTGAGGTGGGGAAGGAAGAGCTGCAACACCTGCGCCTGGCGCCGCGCGAGGTGCCATTGATGCGTGAGGTGCAGTCCATATTGCCACACAGGTATTTGTGCGGTGCAGAAGGCGGTGAGGAGCACCACACCCGCCGTGCTCACGAAGCTCTGCCCGCCGGTCTTCAGTTCGGGCAGCTCTTCGGGATGCTTCTCCCGCCAGCGTTCTCCCGCACGGCGGAACACCGTTCCCAGCGTGCCCGTGATGGCCAGGCCAGCCACCAGGAGATACTGGCTCGCCGCCAGGTAGCGCGGCGTCACCGCGCGATGTTCGCCGATGTCTGAGGCTCGCTTGCTGACGAGCAGGCCAATCACCACCACATACAAGGCCAGCGCCATCCACGGCAGCACGGACTTCAGAAGTTTGGAACGCAAGGTGAAGATGACCAGCACCGCGATGAAGGCGCAGGTCCAGCGACCCAGCAGGATGGCGTTCTCCAGAGGATGATCGGAGAATGGTGTGCGCGCGAACCACGAGCCAAGAAAGGCAAAGAAGAATCGAAGCGCTCCCGCCAGTCTTCCTTCCTGGAGCAGGCTGCCGCCGGTCTCGAAGGCATTGTCGCCCGGCTTCAGGTTGTAGGCATGGTGCGCGACATTGACGAAGTCCTTGAAGTAGCAGCCGATGGTCGCGGTCGCGATTACCATCCAGATGCCCGAGAGAAGGAACCGCTGCTTCAGGCTTCCCAGCGAGGGCTGGAACAGGAGCACCCCCAGCATCACCGGCCACACGCCGATGCCGTGGGCAAAGCTATGGGTGGCCATTTCCGCCAGCAGCACCGCTCCGGCGAAGCGCATCCATACTCCTGTGCTGCCAGGTTGTTCACGAGGATTCAGCAGGAGCAGACAGCCCAAGAGACCTGCCATGGGAATGGCGGCCCACATGGCCGAGCCCCACAGCAGAATCTGGAAATGCATCGGGCAGAAGAGAAGCAGGTTGAACGCAAACATCAGCGGCCATCGCCACACGGAGCCACCCATGGTGCGCCCCAGCAGGAACCAGAGCATGACGGCATTTCCCGCGAAGATGAGATAGGCCGCGTAGTTCTCCCAGCGGAAGTCGCCGCCGCTCAGGTGGCTCATGGTGATGATCATCAGCCGCGGCACCACGATGCGGTGCTGGATCTGCGGCGCGTAGAGATCATGCCAGGTCAGCGTGCCGTCATGCCATTTTTTGAGCAGGGGGGCATTCTCCCACATGTCCCAGCAGCCCACATCCACGGAGGTATCCCACACCAGCTTTGCGGTGTACAGGGCAGGGGAGAAGACCAGAAGCAGGAGCAGCCAGCGCAACAAGGGGCTGCGCGGAGGGAGTGGACCGGCGGGGTTCATGAGTGTGCGCGTTCGCGTTCGCCCGACTATATGACCTCCGGCGAACAAGCCAGTCCTTTTGTGCAACCTCCTGACACGGAGCTTGCGCTGGCCCGCAATCCGGGGACTTTCCCGGCACATGAGCCCAAACCGGCCGCTCCCCAAGCTTAGCGTTGTCATCCCCTGTTACAACGAGGAGGAATCCATTCCCGTACTTGTGGAGAAACTCACGCCCGTGCTGGATCGGGAAACCGGCGGCTCCTGGGAGATTTTCTTTGTGGATGATGGCAGCCGTGACGCCACGGCCCACCTCATTTGGGAACTCCACGCCAGGGACGCCCGTTATCAGGGTGTCCGCCTGAGCCGGAATTTTGGCCACCAGCCCGCGGTCTGGACTGGCCTGCAGCATGCTCGTGGCGAGTGCATTGGGGTCATTGATTGTGACCTCCAGGATCCCCCCGAGGTACTCATGGAACTCTACCGGAAGGTCGCGAACGAGGGCTTCGATGTCGCCTCGGGCGTGCGTGGCAAGCGTGAGGAGTGTCCCTGGTGGCTCCGGCTGGCCTATGCTTCGTTTTACAGGATCATGGGGGTTCTCGCCGAGCATGACTACACCCTGGATAGCGGCGACTTCTGCGTGGTGAATCGACGGGCACACCAGGCGCTGAAGCGGCTGGGAGAATCCGCTCCCGTGCATCGCGGGCTCCGTTCATGGGTCGGGTTCAAGCAGACCACCGTGCGCTACCAGCGTCCGCCCCGCCTCCATGGCCAGAGCAAGTACAACCTGCGCCGCCTCACGGTGCTGGCCATGAACAACATGGTGAACTTCAGCACCGCCCCGCTCCGGCTGGCCACCTTCGTGGGCCTTCTCATGGGCGTGCTAACCCTCTGCGCCGCCGGCCTTTTCCTGCTGAACCGAATCTTCCCCTCCTTCTCCATTTTCGGTTACTACGTCGGTGAAAATGCGGGTACCGCGACCTTGGTGCTCTACCTC
>JAEYUU010000114.1 GCA_023429545.1 Verrucomicrobiota bacterium | reverse complement strand
GGGGGCTTGTTTTATGGGTTGCGGGGGGGGGTGGCCCGGGGCGGGCGCGGCGCGGTGGGAAGCAGCTTCAACTTCGCCGCCCCGGTGTACCAGCGCCTGATGGCCGCCTTCTCCCGCAATGAGCTGGAGGCTGCCCGGACGGAGCAACTGCGCAGCGCCCAAATCATCGGCATTCTCGCACGGCACGGCTACATGGGCGCGGCCAAGGCAACGATGGAAATGCTCGGCGTGCCCGTGGGTCCTCCCCGGCTGCCCAACAGTGCACTTGAGGATTCGCAGAAGGAACTGCTCAGGTCTGAGTTGGAGTCGCTGGGCGTGTTTGACTGGGTGAACTCGAACTAAACTCCGATCACTTGCCCGTCACCCAAGGCGGGCGGTGGCTGGGGATCTGGGCCTTGAAGTCACCGAGGCTGTGCCAGTGCGCGCGCTTCTCCAGGTCCACCTCCCGCACCATCACCGTGCCCCACTCCTTGGCTTGGGCGAGCACGGTGCCGTCGTGGCCATAGATGGCGGAGAGCATCCAGCCATCTTCGGGCCGGGTGTACGTGCTGCTGACGATGTACACATGGTTCTCACAGGCCCGGGCCTGGGCCAGCATGGGATTGCAACCCCACACAGGCCACGCAATCACCTCCGCGCCATTGATCGTAAGCTGCCGCGCCACCTCAGGGAAAAAGCCATCGTAGCACACCATCATACCAACCTTGCCAAATCGGGTGTCAAAGACAGGATACTCATGTCCCGGGGTGATGCCCGCCTCCACCTCGCTGCGTGGCAGGGAGCATTTGCGATACTTGCCCGCGACTTTCCCATCCGGCCCAATGAGCACGGCCACATTGTAGAGCAGCGCCCCATCTCGCTCGATGAGTCCGGCCACGATGTAATTGTTGTGCTCTTTCGCCAGCGTGCCGAAGTAATCGGTGACACTTCCCGGCACGGGTTCCGCACACTCCGCCATGGACTTCCCACTGCCATAGTACGTGAGCGTTTCGGGCAGCACCACGAAGTCCGCTTTTTGCTTCGCCGCCTCCGCGAGCAGCGGGGCGAAGAGCTGTGCTTTTTCCAGGAGGGTCTTCCCTTCCCGTGGCTGGTAGTGCACGGTGGCCAGCCGGACCTTGCGCGAGGGCATCTCGCTCACCTCGGCGAGGCTCACCCCGCTCCACTCCACGCGCGCTCCCGGCTGCCATTGGAGGTACAGTTCCACCATGCCTTTGGTAGCGCCAGGTGGCACGAGGTAGGTGTCGCTCATCTCGGTCCAGCCATCCTTGTCAGCCGCCTTGCGCCGTGGGTACTCCGGCTCGGCACGGGGTGGCTCACCCCTGCGGTAGGCGGTGAAGGTGGCCTCGGCGTGATTCACCGGTTTGTCCCCGGCATCCCGCCACAGGACACGCGCGATGATGCTGTGGTCAGCATTTTTCACCCCCCGCGCCTGAAACTTTGCGGAAAAGCGATAGGGCTTGCCCCCCTGCACCGCGAATTCACCCTTCCAGCACCCCTGCTGCCCTTCGAGCTTCCCCGTCTCAAGAATCCAGGAGCCTTTGCCATCGACCCCTCCCTTTTCCTTGAAGGTGAAGCTCGGCGCGATTTCCTCACGTGGCGACCAAGTCTGCCAGTTCGGGGGTGGAGGTGCTCCCTGCAGAGCGAGTCCATAGATTGCGGAAAACAGGGCGGCAGCGCGAAGGATACTTGCGTACATGGTGGCGATACGGTGCAACAGACGGTGATCCTGCACTACCTTCCGGCGGGAGGGAATCCTCGATTCCGCGATGCGCGTCCATTTTCCACGAAAGAGCCGGTTGCACACAGCCCAGGCAGGCGCGATGCATTGGCTGCACCGCTCCATGCCCTGCACGCTTGCCAAACTGCCCTGCGGCGTCATCTATACCGAGGCCTTTGCCGATTATCTGGCCGGAGTATATCTGAAGCTCGCAGAGGCACACCCACGGCGCGTGATGACGCTGGATTACATCCGCTGCGCATCTGGTCCGCTGAAGGGTCGCGCTTGGTGGCAGGTACTTTGGGTGCCCCAGGAAACCGTGCCGGAGCATCGCTGCTATCGTATGGGCCGGATCACCGTGCATATCCCCAAGAGTGTACAGCACGGGTTGCGCGAGCGCTGCCTGGACTACGCGGACGGACGCGTCGTGGTGAAGCCCTGAAGAAGCTGCCCCGTAGGTGAGCACAATGGCGCCAGTTTTGTCTTTCATTTGAGCGCCGGGCAGTGTTTAGTTTTTTTGCGCCGATCGCAGATGCGAAAAGCCTTGAACATCAACGGGAAGTGTATTTTCGGGTCGATGACCAGTGGCGGCAGCTTTGCTGGATCAAACCGGGTTTAGTGTTCTAGTCAAAATTGTGGCTTTGGTATTGGGCATCAACGCGTGGCACGGTGACTCATCGGCAGCCATCATCAGGGACGGAAAACTCATCGCCGCGGTGGAGGAAGAGCGCTTCCTGCGCATCAAGCACTGGGCCGGACTGCCGGTGGAATCCATGAAGTACTGCCTGCGGGAGGCGGGCGTGCAGTTTGGCGATCTGGAGCACATCGCCATCAATCTCAATCCTCGGGTCAACAATTTCCGCCGTCTGCTGCATCTGATCCGGCACCGGCCTGATCTGAGGCTGGTGATGGATCGCCTGCGCAAACGCAGCAAGGCGAAGAGCGTGGGGGAGAAAATCGCGGAGGCGTTTCCCCATGAGCGGATGCGCGCCGAGGTACATCATATTGAGCATCACCTCGCGCACCTGGCTTCGTCCTACCTGTGCAGCCCCTTCGATGAAGCGGTGAATCTATCAGTGGATGGCATGGGAGACTTCGCCAGCGCAGCCTGGGGGATGGGAAGAGGGCAGTCTCTGAGCGTGGATGGCCGAGTCTACTTCCCGCATTCGCTGGGCATCTTTTACTCGGTCATGACGCAGTGGCTGGGCTTCCCCCACTACGGTGACGAGTACAAGGTGATGGGCCTGGCACCCTATGGACAGCCGGAGCACCTGGATCTGATGCGCCAGATCGTGCGTGTGCAACCCGACGGCACCTACGAACTCGACCTGCGCTACTTCCGCCACCATCGCGAGGCGGTGCCCTACACGTGGGACAATGGATCTCCGGAGGTGGGGATTCTCTACACACCGGCATTGGAGGAACTGCTCGGTCCGGCCCGAAAGAAGGACGAGCCACTGGAGCAGCGGCACAAGGACATCGCACGCAGCGTGCAGGCGATGTACGAGGAGGCCTTCTTTGCGTTGCTGGGATCTCTTCACAAAAAGTACGGCTGCGACGCAGTCACCCTCAGCGGTGGCTGCGCCATGAACTCCGTAGCGAACGGCAAGGTCTTTTCCCGCAGTCCCTTCCGGAAGCTCTACATCCAGAGCGCGGCAGGTGACGCCGGCGGCGCCATTGGCTCTGCTATGGTCGTGGCGCAGCAACTCGGCGGAGGAAGTGTCCCGCGTCATCACTGCCTGCATGCCTACTGGGGCCCGGAATATGGTGAAGAAGAATACAAGGCGCTGCTGAGTGCCGAGGAGTCACGCATCCGCGATGCAGGTTGTGAGGTGACCGTTTTCACGGACGCAGAAACAGAAAAACTCTGTGCCGCCGCCGCCCAGGACATCAGCGAAGGGAAAGTCATCGGCTGGTTCCAGGGACGCCTCGAATGGGGCC
>JAEYUU010000051.1 GCA_023429545.1 Verrucomicrobiota bacterium | reverse complement strand
GGATATAATACACCCGCGGCAATCGGAATGCCGAGCGCATTGTACCCGAAGGCGAACCACAGGTTCTGCCGGATGTTCCTCATCACGGCGCGGCCGAGATGAATGGAGCGCGTGATGCCCAGAAGGTCGCCCTTCACCAGCGTCACGTCCGAGCTCTCGATGGCCACGTCCGTGCCGGTGCCCATGGCGATGCCCACATCCGCATTCGCCAGCGCGGGGGCGTCATTCACACCATCGCCCGCCATGGCCACCACGGCGCCGGCTTCGCGCAGCTTCAGCACGTGCTTGCTCTTCTCCTCCGGCGAGACGCCGCCTTCGAAGCTGTCCAGCTCCAGGAAGCTGGCCACGGCGGCGGCGGTCTGGGGATTGTCCCCGGTGAGCATGACGATCTTCAAGCCCAGATGCTTCAGCTCCGCGACGGCTGCCGGAGTGGTCTTCTTGATGGCATCGCTGATGACGAGCATGCCTGCGGTGACGCCATCGATGGCCACGTAGATGATGGTGGAGCCTTCACTCTGCAGGAGCGAGGCCTGCTCCTCGAACGCCTCCACGCCCGTGACGCTGTTCTCCAGGAGGAAGGCGGCCTTGCCCACGAGTACCTTCCTGCCCTCCACCTTGCCGGAGACGCCGCCACCCGTGGTGGAGGCGAACTTCGTGGTGCGCGCGGACTTGAGCTTCCGCGCCTTCGCCGCTGCCACCACGGCGGCGGCCAGCGGATGCTCGCTGTGAATCTCCAGGGACTCCGCGATGCGCAGCACCTCATCCTCCGTGAAGCCCGCCGCCGGGCGCACCTCATGCAGCGAGGGGTGGCCCTCCGTGAGCGTGCCGGTCTTGTCCACGCCCACGACGCTGGCCTTCTCCAGTTGCTCGAGCGCAGCCGCATTCTTCACCAGCACGCCGGCACGCGCGCCACGACCCACGCCGACCATGATGGACATGGGCGTGGCCAGGCCCAAGGCACACGGGCACGCGATGATGAGCACCGCGACGGCATTCGTCAGTCCAAAGATCCAGCCCGGCTCCGGGCCGAACTGTGCCCACAGCACGAAGGTGAGCACCGCGACCAGCGCCACCACCGGCACGAAGATGGACGCTACCTTGTCCGCGAGCCCCTGGATCGGTGCGCGACTGCGCTGAGCCTCCGCGACCATCTGCACAATGTGTGCGAGCATGGTGTCCGAGCCCACGTGCTCGGCGCGAATCATGAGACCGCCGGTGCCGTTGAGCGTGCCGCCGGTGACCTTGTCATCCTTTTGTTTTTCCACGGGCAGGGATTCACCGGTGATCATGGATTCATCCACGCTGGAGTGTCCATCGATCACCAGGCCGTCCACGGGCACCTTCTCCCCGGGGCGCACGCGCAGCTTGTCTCCCACCTTCACTTGATCGAGCGGCACCTTTTCATCCCCCTTGGAGGTGACGCGCCATGCATGCGGCGGCGCGAGATCCATGAGGGCGCGGATGGCGCTGCCGGTGCGCTCCCGCGCGCGCAGCTCCAGCACCTGGCCCACCAGCACCAGCACCACGATGACCGCGGCCGCTTCGAAATAAATCGGCACCCCGCCATGCATCACCAGCTCCTGGGGGAAGACATGCGGCGCGACCATGGCCACCACGCTGAAGACATACGCGGCGCCCACGCCCAGGCTGATGAGCGTCCACATGTTCAGATTCCACGTGATGATGGAGCGCCAGCCGCGACGGAAGAATGGCGCGGCGCCCCACAGCACCACCGGCGTGGCGAGGGTGAACTGCATCCAGCGCGACACGGTCCCATCCACCCAGGAATGCGCCAGCGCGGGAATGAGATGCGCCATGGCCACGAGGAAGACAGGCAGCGTGAGTGCCGCCGTGACCCAGAGGCGGCGCGTCATGTCCTGCAGCTCGGTGTTTTCTGCCGCACCCTCATCCGCTGC
Organism: Verrucomicrobiota bacterium; assembly: GCA_023429545.1. Taxonomy (GTDB): domain Bacteria; phylum Verrucomicrobiota; class Verrucomicrobiia; order Verrucomicrobiales; family Verrucomicrobiaceae; genus Roseimicrobium. Next base: position 2,139 of record JAEYUU010000051.1, on the reverse strand, counting down.
TGCCGCCACGGTCTTTGGCTCGAGCGCCATGCCGCACTTCGGGCAGTCGCCGGGCTTGTCCGATTCCACCTCCGGATGCATGGGGCAGGTGTAGATCACCCTGGTCTCCGGCTTCCACGCGGGATTTTTCTCCAGGGCCATGCCGCACTTCGGGCAGTCGCCCGGCTTGTCCGACTCCACGCCGGGGCACATGGGGCAGAAATAACGCGCCTGCGCGGAGGGCTTCACCGCAGTGCTGGCATGGTGGCCGTGAGCGTGACCATGCCCGCCGCTGCTGCAGCAGGAGTGCGCCGTGGCTTCTGCCTTTGCCGCAGCAGCGATGGCTGCCGGCGCGGAGGGTGACGGTGCAGATGAAGACGAAGCCGTGGCTGCAGGAGTGGCCGGACCGGCAGGCAGTGTGCCAGCCGCGTGATCGTGATCGTGTGTGTGCTCGTCCGCGTGCTCCTTCACGTGCTTCTGTTTCCCCTTGGGCCTGGCTTGCTCGCGTCCGCTGGATTTTTTCTTGGGCTTGTGGGCGTGGTCGTGCTCGTGCTCGTTAGCAGGAGTGGCTGCCGCGTGGCCTCCACAGCACGAGGGTGTGCTGGATGGCGGTGCGGAGGTGGAGTCCTGCTTGTCGCCGGTGGCAGTGTCCTCGCGCGGAGTTGGGGGTGTTTCAGCCGGATGATGCATGTCTTTGGATGGATACGACTGGGCTCTGTGCATTGGTGGCCCGTCATCACCGCACACGCACGAGGGGCCGTATTGTTACCAAATGAAATCGCATTTGATCTTAGCCCGCGGTGCAGGTGAGTTCAATGGTATGGACAGCAATCTTCTTTTAAATCAGCGCGAGGCATTCGAGGCCTTCGTCCGGAAGCGCACGGGAGACGCGGAACTCGCGGCGGATGTGGTGCAGGACAGCCTGCTCAAAGCCCTCCGCGCGGAGAAGCAACCCACGGACGATGAGGGTGTGCTGCCGTGGTTCTACCGCATCCTGCGGCACGCCATCATCGATGCCCACCGGCGCAAGTCAGCGAATGCACGCGCCATGGAATCCCTCGCGCTGGAGACCGGCGCCACGCTGGACGCGGAGGAAAAGCGCGACCTCTGCGCCTGCGGCCTTCCCCTGCTCAAGGCACTGCCTCCGGAGGACGCCGCACTCCTGCGCCAGGTGGACATGGATGGCGCCTCACCCACCGAGCTCGCAACCGCGCAAGGCGTGCGCGTGAATACCGTGAATGTGCGCCTGCACCGCGCCCGGCAAAAACTCCGCGCTCAACTGGAAACGCTCTGCCGCACCTGCGCCACCCACGGCTGCCTGGACTGCGACTGCGCGCCGCCCGAGAAGATACAGGTGCGTGATGACGGAGCGGGCGTAGAGGTGCGCCCGATCACTTAATGGTGCTCTCGGCTGACCTGAACCACGACTGGTTCAGGTCCATCTGCGATGAGATGGGCGTGCCACTCGTCTTCCAGTTGCCCTTCATGCCCCACAGAAGCACCCCAGTCTCAGTCTTCATCGTATTCACGATCCTCAAGTCCGAGTCCTCATGCGCGGACTCGCTCAGGTAGATGATCTTTTTCCCCACATGGTCGAAGTACACCATCCTGTCCTGCAGCGCCGGGATGAGCTGGTTCACATTCTTCGGTGCTTCGCTTTTCTTGAAGTTCTCACCGAAAGGAATCCACAGCGACCACACCCACACGGACTGCCGTGTCTCCACCTTCAGCGTGCCGAGGGTGTATGGAGTCTTCACCGCGTCAATCTGCGCCACCGGTTTGGTCGCTAGAGTCGCGCCGGCAGCTTGGCGTTTCAGGCCGAGATGCTCAAAGTAACGCTGATCCCAGTCGAGCGCTTGCTTCAGTATACTGGGCGGCATCGTGGTCTCCGGCATGTCGCATGTCACCAAATAGATGGGAAGATCCCAGGCCGCCTCGCGCAGTAGCTTGCGTGTATCCACCCCCGTCACCGTCACGCGTTCGCGAATCGGCGGCTCAATACGGATCTCAGGAACTCCCGGGGGCAAACCTTGTCCAGGCAACTGCGAGTCGAAAAGCAAACACACCGTCAGGATGGCTGGACCCAGAAGGCGGAGGACACGATGCTGATGCTGATACTGCATGGCGTACGGATGGAGTGGCAGTGAATCGAAGCGGGAT
>JAEYUU010000007.1 GCA_023429545.1 Verrucomicrobiota bacterium | reverse complement strand
GCTGTAAGGCGCGTGCCAGGTTTGAAATCCGGAAGAGTTGTGGTCACGGTCGGGAGGGTCTCCGTCTTCTCCTTCTGTACCTCCTCCTGCTTGGTCTTCGAAACAGCACCCATGTCACGGCTGAACTCGTAGAAGAAGGTCAGCGCACGCGGAGACACCACGAAGTAAGCGAAAAGCACGCCCAGTATAAAAAGTCCGCCACCCACACCCAGCGCGGGAAAGAGAACTTTCTTCTCATTGCTGCGCAGACCCGGCAGGATGAACTGCAGCAGGAAATAAAGGAGCACCGGGAAGGCGAGAATGACACTGGCCACGAGGGCCACGTTCATGGCAGTCATGAAGCCTCCGGTGGGATCCAGATTCTGCAGGGTCACCTTGTCATTGATGCCCGCCATGACGAGCGGGTAGGTCATGATGGTCATCAACTCCTCGATGAAGAAGAAGGTGACGAGCGTCATCACCAGCAGCGTCACCGCCATGCGCACAATCATCGTGCGGAGGTCGTCCAGGTGATCGAGGAAGGGTTTCTCCGAGTCGCCTTCGCCGAGATCCACCGCCACCTTCTCACGGAAGGTGACGACTTTCTTGAAGAGCCAGTTGAACATGTTGCGCGTCTGTCGCTAGGGGGATTGCCCGCTCACACCATCCCGCGTGCCGACAGGCGCGCGAAGAGGGCGAGCGATAGCGCGTCCTGGACGATCAGGGAAGCCACCAGGTGGCGCAGTTCATCCGGCGTTACCAGCCGGACCTCGCCGATGTGCTCCCCGCCGACGGGTTGTGGAGCGCGGACGATACGCACCGGGCCGACGGCAAAAAGGTAAACGTGCTCGCTGGTGAATCCTTGCGAGCCAAAAAACCAGCCCAGCGGAGTGAACTCCGCTCCGGGCAACAACTCCGCGCCTGCTTCCTCATCCAGTTCACGTAACGCGGTGGCGATGATGCTCTCACGGGTCTCCCCGTCATCGATCTGGCCAGCGGGAAACTCCCACAGGGCGCGCATCACTGGGAGGCGCTCCTGGTGCACCAGCACCAATTTCCCGTCCTCCGTGAAAGCGGCAAGCGCCACGGCCGGCACGCGATGAGCGACCGTCCAGGGAATGTCCTCGCCGGGACGGGCCGGGGTGCGGAAGTGGCACTCCTCAATCTGCACATAGCGACCGCCATAGACGACTTCCCCCGGCAGCTTCCGCCAGCCGTCATGGTCCTCAAAGGTGCAGATCTCGAAGTCGGGGATGGTCATGGGTTACTCCGAGAGCACCTTCCTCCAGTGGGCCAGCCGCGTGGCTACGTTCTGTGGCGAGGGAGCGCCGATGCCTTTGCGGGCGGCGAGCGCGACATCCACCTTCAGCAGGTCGGAAACGAAATCATCGAACGCCTCGCTGAACTGGCGGTAGTCCGCGGTGCTGAGGTCCAGGAAGGTCTTTCCGGTCTGCCCGCAGTGCGCCACCAGCTTGCCGATGATTTCATGCGCATGGCGGAAGGGAACGCCGCGCAGCACGAGGTAGTCCGCGAGGTCGGTGGCGAGCAGCAGGGGATCAGCCGTGGCAGCGCTGGTCTTCAGGCGGTTCACTTCCATGCCGCTGATCATTTCCGCCAGGACTTCCAGTGCCAGGCCCAGGGTGTCCACGGAGTCGAACAGCGGCTCCTTGTCCTCCTGGAGGTCGCGATTGTAGGTCATGGGCAGCCCCTTGAGCGTGGTGAGCAGGCTCATGAGATTGCCCACAAGGCGACCGGACTTGCCTCGCGTAAGCTCCGCCACATCCGGATTCTTCTTCTGCGGCATGAGGCTGGAGCCGGTTGTATGCGCATCACTCAAGGTGATGAAACCAAACTCCGCGCTGGCCCAGAGGATGACATCCTCGCTGAAACGCGAGAGATGCACGCCTGTCAGCGCAAAGGCAAAGAGCAGTTCCGCGATGAAGTCACGATCACTCACCGCATCCATGGAGTTTTGCGTCACGCCGTCGAACTCCAACTCCTGGGCAACGAAGGCGCGATCCAATACGATGGTGCTGCCTGCCAGAGCTCCAGAACCCAGCGGCAGAACATTCAAGCGGCGGCGCGCATCCGCCAGCCTGCCTGCATCGCGGTCCAGCATCTCCACATAAGCGAGCAGATGATGCGCGAAAAACACCGGCTGCCCACGCTGGAGATGGGTGTAGCCCGGCATCACGGCATCCACATTGCGCTCAGCGCACTCCACCAGCGAACGCTGCAGGGCGCGGTTCAGGGTCAAAAGTTGATCCACGGAAGCGCGGCAGTAGAGCCGCACATCCGTGGCGATCTGGTCATTGCGGCTGCGGGCGGTGTGCAGCTTCGCGCCGGCTGCCCCGATACGGCGGGTGAGCTCGGACTCGATGTTCATGTGCACGTCCTCGAGCTCCTGCTTCCAGGTGAACTTGCCCTCTTCAATGTCCGCGCGGATGCCGAGCAACCCTTTTTCAATGCTCTGCTGCTCCTCCGTAGTCAGGACGCCAGCCTTCACCAGCGCCTTGGAGTGCGCGATGGATCCTCGGATGTCATGCGCGTACAGCCTCCAGTCAAAGGACACGGACTCACCGTAGCGCTGCACTAGCGCACTGGTCGGTTGCTGGAATCTGCCTTTCCACATGGGGAGGCAGAGAGTAGACGGAACCGCCCTCCGCGCAAGAAATGTCTGGCAACGCTATGGCCCGGTCGCTGCCCTAGGCGTGCGCGTGGTCATGCGCCTCCAGGGTGCCTGCCGCCTTCTGGTCGCGGTAGGCGCAATGGCCCGAGCGGGCGAGCTGGTCGCAATTCGCCGCGATACGGATGCTCTTGCTGGAAGGCGTGAAGCCAAGGCGGCGGGTAATGCAGTCCTCCAGGAGGGCGATGTGATCATCCTCGAACTCCACCACGCGATCGCAGTCCAGGCAGATGAGGTGGTTGTGCTCCGGCTTGTCCAGGAAGTTCGGATCGTAATAGGTCTGGTCACGACCGAGGTCCACTTCACGCAGCAGGCCGCACTCCACCAGGAGAGCCAGGGTGCGGTACACCGTGGCGCGCGAGATCGTGCGGTCGATGCGACGCGCCATCTCGTGCAGTTCCTCGGCATTGAAATGCTCCTTCGTCCCGAACGCAGCCTCCACGATCACGTCGCGCTGCTTCGTGCGGCGAAGCCCCTTTCCGGAAAGAAAGGTCTCAATCTGCTGGCGGGCGGTCTCGGTCATCGAATCAGTTTCCTATTCATTCGGCCTAGGTCAACCCGCAATCCGGCCCGGTACTTTTTTGAATCTGCGACCTTGTCGCACGTTGACGACGGACTGGCCAGCCAGCAGTTTGTCCAATGCTTCGGGGCACAGCCATTTTCGCACTCATTCCCCTGTTCCTGCTGAGCTT
>JAEYUU010000662.1 GCA_023429545.1 Verrucomicrobiota bacterium | reverse complement strand
AAGTTCCCCTTGTCCATGCCATCACCGTGGCAGTCATAGCAGTACTGCTGCAGCACCGGCATCACCTTCTTGTCGAACGCCTCCTTCCCTCGCTCAGCCTGTCCCTGCAGAGGGGCACACCAGACTGGAGACAGGCCGGCTGTCATGACTAGCACAGGGACGGAAAGGCTTCTCAGCATGAAAGATGGGCTGGGGCTGGGGGCAGGCATGGGCGAATCTGAATTACAGCAAATGCGGCACCTCCCGCACACGGAATGACTTCAGCAAGAAGCATTCCGCGGAGACGAAAGAGGCGCGACCTGAACCGCGCCCACTGCCGCACGGCAGTCAAGATAAGTACGCTCAAAAATCGCCCGGACTAGCGGAAAAGCCAGTGCCGCTCAGGCTTTTTGCACCTCGGCCTCAGCCTCCCGCGTCTCCTTCCACTCCTTGTAGCGGGAGAGCTCGGACTCGATGAGTTTCAGGCAGAAGGCAAGAACCGTGGCGTCATCCACAAAGCCCAGGCCGGGGATGATGTCCGGGATGGCGTCGATGGGACTGAGCACGTACACCAGTGCCAGGGCGCCTGCGCCGATGGCCCAGTAGGGAACCTCCCGGTACGCTCCCGTGAAGTAGTCCTTGATCAAGGAAAGCAGGAGCCGCCCCTGGGCCAGCAGGGCCTTGAAGGCCTTCTGCCCGGACATCTTCTTGTCGATGTCATCCTGCTTGCCCACCACGGTGGCGATGTTGCCCTCGTGTTTGCGTGAGTCGTCAGCGTGGGTTCTCGCGGAGTCAGCCATGATGGTGGGGGTGCGGGTGGGAAGCAGTGACTGCGGGACTCTAACACATCCCGTCATGGAGGATTGGATTTCCGTGGAGGCAAAGTGTTGCATATTCGCCCCATGACTGAATACGCCTGCCGACTGCGAGTGCTCGAAGTGGATCTCCGCGTGCATCCCATGCGCACGCGATTTCCCTTTCGCTACGGCATCGCGTCCATGACCGCAGTGCCTCATCTCTTCGTGAAGGTAGCAGTGGAGGTGGATGGGAAAACAGCCGCCGGCATTGCCAGCGACGGACTGCCGCCCAAATGGTTCACAAAAAATCCGCAAAGCTCCATGGAGCAGGATCTGGCGGAGATGATTGCCGTGATCCAGCATGCGGTGAAGCTAGCCTTGCGGCACAATACGGAACCGCTCACCTTCATGGAACTGTGGCAGTGGATCAAGGCAGACCAGCAAGCCTGGGCGGCGCACCATCAACATCCTCCCCTGCTGTGGAATTTTGGCCTCAGCCTGATCGAGCGCGCCACGCTGGATGCCCTTTGCAAGGCCACCGGCATGCCCCTTCACCGCCTGGTGAAGTCGGATCTGCTGGGCCTTGATCTCGGCGAAATGCATCCTGCCCTGGAAGGCATGGCACCGGTGGACTTCCTGCCCGCCTCTCCCCTGCCCTCCACGCGCGTGCGCCACACCGTGGGTCTCGCGGACCCCATCCGTGTGGATGACATTCCTGCCGCGGAACGCCTTCACGACGGCCTGCCCCAGGCGCTGGAGGAGTGCATCCCCGCGTACGGATTGTGCCGCTTCAAGATCAAGTTTGGCAGCGATCTCGCGACGGATCAAAGACGGCTGCGAACGATCACGGAAACACTTGAGACGCTCTGCAAGGACGACTGGCAGGTGACCCTGGATGGAAATGAGTTCTTCCACGATATGCCAACGTTCCGCTCGTACTTCGAAACACTCCAGCGCGATCCGGCGCTCCGCTCCATCCTGGAGCGCACGCTGTGGGTGGAGCAGCCCATGCACCGCGACAACGCCCTCGACGACGCGGTCGGCACGACGCTGCATGACTGGAAAGACGCGCCCACGCTCATCATCGATGAAAGCGACGGCTCACTCGGCGATGCGCTTCGTGCCCTGGAGCTCGGCTACGCCGGAACGAGCCACAAGAACTGCAAGGGCGTGCTCAAGGGCCTGGCGAATGCGGGCTTCATCCACCAGCATCGCCTCACCCATCCCGGGGAATCCTTTGTCATCTCCGGCGAGGATCTGGTGAATGTGGGGCCCATCGCCCTGCTCCAGGATCTGGCGGTGCAGGCGCTTCTGGGGGTGACCCATGTGGAGCGCAACGGACACCACTATTTCAGGGGGCTGAGCATGTATCCACCGGAAATCGCCACGCAGACCGCCGAGGCCCACCCCGACCTGTATGCCACCCGCCCGGATGGTCTCACCTCGCTGCAAATCACGCAGGGAGAACTGTCCCTGCGCACCGTGAATGAGGCGCCTTTCGGCAGCAGCGTCGCGCCCGATTTGTCCGGTTTCCCAACGCTCAAGGAGTGGATTCTGGGGGGCGGCCTGGAGGCACTTTCCCAGGGCTGAGCAGGAAGGAGCAGAAAAACCCGCTCGCCCAGTGCGTTTCCTGCTACATTCCTATCCTCATGCGGCTCCTCCTTTTACCAGCCCTGTGGCTCGCCGTCTGCCCAATCGCACCCGGCAAGGACAAGCCGGAGACGGCCAAGGCACCGCTCTCGAGCGTGTCCGCACTGACCCAGGCATCGCGGCCCTCCATTGTCACGGTCACCCAGTATGGCCGCGGAGGCGGGCAGGATGCCCTGGGCACGGGGTTCGTCATCGACAAGGGCGGACTCATCGTCACCAACCTGCACGTGATCGGCAATGCCCGCCGCCTGGAGGTGGAGCTCAGCGATGGCTCCAAACATGAAGTCATCGAGGTGCACGCCACGGATGCGGACCTGGACCTGGCCGTGCTGCGCATTGCCAAGAAGGACCTCCAGCCGCTGAAGTTGGGCGATTCCGACAAGGTGGAGCAGGGCCAGGATGTGGTGGCGATTGGCCACCCCCAAGGACTGCAATTCAGCGTGGTGGAAGGCGTGGTCTCCGCCATGCGCGAGGTGGAGGGT
>JAEYUU010000639.1 GCA_023429545.1 Verrucomicrobiota bacterium | reverse complement strand
GTATGAATGATGAGGTTAAATCATGCCCGTCCCCTTACTTCACCCCTTCACTACCATTCGCCAGTACGTTATCGTCGAACGTGTTGTCCTTGCCTCCTTCCACCTTCAGCGAAAGGTTCATCTTCTGCTCCTCGCGATCATCGCGGATCACGTTGTCAGAGACCTTGGTGCGGGTGCAGTTTTTCATCAGGAGGCCGATGCCGTCACTGTCCACAATGCTGCAGTCGGTGATAGTGCAGCGGTTGCAATTTTCAAACAGTACCGCGGCGTCCTTGTTCCAGACACCGCTCACCAGTACGCCATCCAGTTTGCAGTCGGAGCAGTTGCGGAAGACCAGGCCATTGATGTCCTTGGCCCACTTGCCATTTACCACATAACGCGGATTGCGGTCGAAGTCATTGGGACCAACCACCACCGCATGGCTGTTCTCGATCAACAGATCGTGCTCGAAGCCCTCCCAAAAGGTGTTGCCCGTGATGTTCACGCCGCGTGCGTTGTCGAGGTGGATGTTCACCATCACATCGCTGAAGATGTTGCCCGTGATGGCGATGTGACCCTCCTTGGTGGCATCGGACTTTTTCTCGCGCAGGGTGCCGCCGCCGAGCACGCGGATGTTCGCGCTGCCGGGGGACTTGCTGTTGTGCTGCACCGTGCAGCCCGTCACGGCCACTTCGCCGGTGGAGCCGCCGGTGCAGTCGATGAGGATGTTCGCAGTGGCTGGCGTATCAGGGGACATGTTGCTCTCGATGTCGCAGGTGCCGATGTGCAGATTCCGCACATTCCCGCCGCGGGTGACCACGCCACCGCCGGCATTGTAGCTGATGTGGCAGCCGACGATATTGCTCTGGTGGATGTTCACCTTGTCGTAAAAGACGCCAATGCCGCGGTTGTGATACAGGTGGCAGTTGGAGACGATGAGGTTGCGGTTGCGGTTGGTGAAATGGATGGCGTGAAAGCAGTTGCGGATGTGCGTCTCCGTGACCGTGAGTTGCATAACACCTGTGAACTCGATGCCGTTGGCCTTTTCGTGATCGCCGATGATCTCAACGCCGCGTACGATGGGCATGCGCTGCTTTTCCCACACGTTCGGCTTGAAGCTGCCGGGGTCCGCCGAGCCTTCATGCGTGCCGATGAAATGGAAGGCTGGACCCGCGCCGCTCATGAGGATGCGCGCCGTGCCATCGCTGCTGAGCGAGGTGAAGCCCGTGGTGTCGAGATTGATGGTGATGGTCTTGGTGAGCTTGTAGATGCCCTTGGGGAACACGAGACTGCCGTGCCCGGATTCCACCGCCTTCTGGATCGCCGCGGTGTCGTCCGTGGTGCCATCGCCCTTTGCGCCGAAGTCATGCACGGTTTTGATCTCTGCCGCGAGAGAGGGCAGCGGAAGCGTGGATACGGCCAGGGCGAGGGACAGGGTGGTGAGGACGAGCGGGATCTTCATGAGAGGAAAAAAGAGAAAACGATGATGGAGTGGAAGACCATGCACGGGCGGAATGAATGGCGCTAGAGAATCTCCACCGGTGCAGCGGTCATGGACCACACAGCCTCGGCATACTTCACACCGCAGGTGGCGCCCCGATAACGGGAGAGGGATTCCTTCGCCATCCGGCTGGAGTCCAGGGTGGCGGCATCATACTCCTTCTTGTCCACGAAGGCCATGAGCCGGCCCAGCCACTCCATGGCGGCGGGCCACTCGGCAGTGACGTCCACAAAGGTGTTTGGCTCGAATCCGATGGTGTGGCGCGGGCCGTTGTCGTAGCAGAAGACGCGGCGCGGCGCGGGGCAATCACGTCCCAGGATGGTGCGCGGCTGCATGAGCGCCGCCTTGCAGATGGACGCTGCCGATTCGTGATCCGGATGGCGATCCTGCGGCCACAGCATGAAGGCGGTGGTGGGCTTCACGTCTTCCACGATCTCCGCGACCTCGCGCTGGGTGTCCTCCCCGAGGCGGAAGTGCATGGACGCGTGCTTCAAAAAGCGCATCTCCATGCCGCGCTCCTGGGCAAGTTGTCTGGTTGTCTCTAAAAGCTGCGGCTCACGGCCCTGCACCGGTGGCCAGTTCGTGTAGTCGCCGATCAGCGAGAGAATGACCACGCGATGGTGTTTCCTCACCGCCTGCAGCAGGATCCCGGGAATGCCGAAGACGCAATCGTCATAGTGGGCGCCAATGGCAAGGATGGTCTGGGGAAGAGGCATTTTTGGAATACGCCACTATGGGAGATTTATGATTTTTGATTTGGGATTTTTGATTGCGGATAGCGCGCTATGCAGGGAGAAGGTGTCTTTTTTGACCACTAGTGGACACTAACGGAATACTCCGCCGCTCGCCCGGCATGGCAACCTTGTGGGCTGGAGTGGTGCGTTTTCACAGATGGGCCACGACCGGGAAATCGGGGGATTGAGGTCAGTCAGCCTTCTCCCACACCCCGCTTAAGATCCTGTCCTGCACCTCGTGCATCTTCTTCCGCTCCGCTTCCTCCCGATCATCCCAACCAGCGAGATGCAGCAGGCCATGAATGATGTACAGGGCCGTCTCCCGCTCCCACGGCACCTGGTGTTCCGCCGCCTGCCGCTTTGCGGTATCGAGTGAGATGAGGATCTCGCCGTGATGGAAGGTAATCACGTCGGTGGGTGTGGGATCATCCATGAACTCACCATGCACGGCGGCAATCGCTTCATCCGTGACAAATGAGATCTCCACTTCCTCCACCTGCAGGAGCGCAGCATCCGCAGACGTGGCCTCGGCCTTCACCAGCGGCAGGGCATGCCGCGCCACGCGACGCCACAAGGGCAGGGGAGCACCTCTGGCCTTGGGGTGATGGTTGTAGAGACGCAATTTCGGTTTCGCCATGGGAAGAAGATTTCACGCGCCGGGCGGTTTGTGAAAGTGAAGAACCGTTGCGATCACAAACGCCACGGCACAGGCCATCATGAGCGCCACCACGAGAAGCACCGGACCTGAGTCCAGCGTGGCCGGAGTCTGCTGGTTGGCACGGAGAATGAGTTCGTGAAGCATACCCATTCCCACTGTAAAGCCGCAGCCCAGCCAGAGGGCTGACCGGGTCATCCACCCCGAGGTGGATGACCGTCTCTCCTCAGCGAGCCAGTAGTCCCGGTAAGGCAGCCGAACAAAGCGCGCTGGCACACGTCGGATCAGGAGGAACATACCCACTACGGAGAATGGTACTCCGATGCCCATGCCAGTCATGAACGTGAGATGTTCACCGCGGCTCATCCACGTTTCTGGCTCTCCCTGCATGGTGAAATCGGTGGCCACGCGTTCCGGCAGACGTTCTGCATTCATCCACACGTATGCCAGGAAGGCGGCAATCGAAATCAGGAAGCACGTCCCAGCGAGAGCGAAACCCTGCTTCATGTGCGCCACGCCTGGGGTTCGCTGCTGCTAGGCAGCCGTGCTGTTGCGGGCGGGAGCTTTTGTCCCCACGCCGTGTTCGGAGGGTTTTTCCAGATCGCGTGCCTGCTTGCGCACCTCTTCATCCCGCGTCTTCTCCGTGGTCTCCTTGGGATACTTGATGCGGCTGTGCATCATACTCATGAGCGTCTTCACAAAGCTGGCCTTGATGCATGACAGCTCCGCCAGCGTCAGGTCGCACTCGTCGAGTTGATGATCCAGCAGGCGGTTGCGCACGATGTCATCCACGAGCTGTTCCACGCGGTTCGGCGTGGGCTTGGCCAGGGTGCGGCTCGCGCTTTCCACGGCGTCCGCCAGTGAGATGATAGCGCTCTCCTTGAACTGCGGCCTGGGGCCGGGATAGCGGAAGCCGTCCTCGCTTACATCCGGCACATCGTCCTGCCGTGCCTTGTCCTCCTCCACCAGTTTCAGCGCCTCCTTCTTTTGCTCCAGCGCCCGGCGGTAGAAATAATACACCAGCGAGTTTCCATGGTGCTGCTCGATCACATCGATGATGGCACTGTTCAGGCTGTGCTTGATTGCGATGTCCACGCCGTCCTTCACATGGGCGATGAGCACCAGGGCGCTCATGCGGGCCGTGAGGTCATCGTGCGGATTGTTCTCCGGATCCATGTTCTCGATGAAATATTCCGGCTTCGTGAGCTTCCCGATGTCATGGAAGTAGCTGCATACGCGGCACATCGTGGCATTGGCATTGATGGACTCCGCTGCCGCCTCGGCGAGATTGGCCACCACGAGGGAGTGGTGATAGGTGCCCGGAGCCTCCATGCTCAGGCGCTTCATGAGCGGATGGTTCAGATCCCCGAGCTCCAGCCAGGAGATGGCCGTGGTCCGGTGGAAGAGCGATTCAAACGCCGGCAGCACCGCACCCGCCACCATCACGGAAAGGATGCCGCAGAAAAGTGGAGCAAGCATGGTCAGCGCCTCGCGGGCACTCGCCATCGATGTCGGCGTCTGTCCGAAGAAGATCATCATCCCCGTGGCAAAGACACCCAGATAGACCCCGCTCGTCAGCAGACGGCTGCGGCGGCGCACCTTGCGCGTGATGAAGACGCCAAAGAATCCAATTGCCAGCGCCGTGGCAATAAATTGCAGCACGGAAGGGGAGGGGACCAGCGGAGCCCCGAGGATGGCGGCATAGAACGCACCGAAAAAACCGAGCCGGCGACCCGCCAGCATGCAAAGCACCATGGGTGCCAGCGCGTGCGGCACGAGGAAGATGGCGTAATCCGCGCTCCAGCCGCGATGGTGCCCGTAGCTAAGCACCGCGCCCACCGTGGCCAAATGCAGCCCCAGCGAACTCAGCATCAGCAGGGCGGTTCCATTCGTCTGCAGATGGCTCGGAAAGCCCAGTGACCAGTGGAGCGCAGCGGTCATGAACACCGCCGCGATAAACACCGGGCTAACCCCGGCTGCGGCTGGCAGATTTTCCGCCAGCGCCCCCAGAAGCGGGGTGGTGAGGAGAAAGCCAGCGGCGAAAATGGCAATGCCGACGAGCGGGTTTTCACGCAAGACCTCCCAAAGTTCGCTGTCCAGGTGCTTGCGACGCGTCTTTCCACAAGAAAGCCCTTGGCGGGTCAGACGCGACCGTTTGATGAATTCCAACATAGTTCTCGGCTCAAGCCGAAGGTAATCTTAGGGGCTTCCGGGGTGAAAACAACACATTCCGCAATGCAAAGCCGACTGTTTTAGTCGGAAATGCCCATCGTCCCTTCTTAATGAGTACGAACGCTCCCCAAGTTCGCCCAAAAATTGTTTTTCGGCAGGCGCTCGTGCAATTTGCCCGGCGGCTCTGCTGGATAGGTATTGCTGCCTTTTTGCAGCGCTCCAACTCCCCGCAGATGGCCGGACCGTTGAGGAGGCGGCCCGCCCGCCTTCCATCGCGCCATGCTCAGTCAGTCACCGAGCAATTTGCACGGGGCCAGATAGCGCTGAACGTAGTCCTTCACCGCCACCTCGAGCTCGGTAATGGTGCCGTTGAATCCCGCCGCGCGCAGCTTCACGACGTCCGCGCACGTGTAGTACTGGTACTTGGCCTGAAGATGCTCCGGCATGTCCACGAACTCAATGTTCACCGGCAAATCCAGAGCGGCAAAAATCGCACTCACCAGCTGCTTCCAGCTATGCGCCTTCCCTGAGCCGAGATTGTAGAGCCCACCGGCATCCGGATTGTTTGCCAGGAAGAGGGTCATCTCCACGGCGTCCTTCACATA
>JAEYUU010000626.1 GCA_023429545.1 Verrucomicrobiota bacterium | reverse complement strand
TGAACATCACACCCGACACCACTGCAACAGCGACGGGACATCATCTCACCGAGGTGGAGTGGAAGATTCTGCACCGCATCAAGACGGCCGCGCGCATGAGCATCGGTCTTGTCTGGGTGTGGGAGGGGCTGATGCCCAAGATGCTCTATCCGAGTGCCACGCAGTTTGAGATGGTGCGCCGCAGCGGCTGGTGGATGGTCTCGCCCGAGGCGACGCTCTGGTGGCTGGGCGCCGCGATGGTGATTGCCGGCATCGCCATCATGAGCGGAATCTGGGAGCGTGCTGCGGCATTGGTCTCCACGGTGGCCGTGCTCATACTGATGGTGCTGGTGATCGGCACGAATCCCGAGGCGTTGCACGATCCCTTTGGCGGACTCGTGAAGGACGCCTGCCTCTTCACCTGCGCCGCGCTGGTGTGGTGGTGGCCAAAGGGGAGGAAGTAGCTTCAGCAGGCGAACTCACGCGACCGGGGCGGCGAGCGCGTGAGGCGTTTGGGACATCTCCTTGCTCATCTTCAAACAATACCACAACGGCACGGCGCCAATGACTCCGAAGGAGCAATCAATCAACTGCCAGTAAAACGGAATGCCGCGCACGGGCCCGGCGATAAAGGCCAGTGGCAGGATGCCGGCACAGCAGATGAGACCGCACTTCAGGACCCAGTCGCTCTCGAGCGGCTTCCACAATGGACGGATGAAAAACACCGCGATGCTCAGATGTCCGAACGCGAGCCAATCCGTGCCATAGGCGATGTAGGGGTACCTTGCGTATGTCTGCTCCAAACCATGCGCCACAAAGGCGAGCCAGTGGCGCAGGCCAGTCAGCTCTGCGTAACGCGAGGGATCCTCAATGCCAAGCCAGCGGCACAGGAGGCGCAGTTCGTGCAGGAGCGGAAAGGCCGTGACGCCGGCGACGATCAGTCCTGCAATAAAGAGTAGAAGCGAAATGCGGTAACGGAGAAGCGCTGATGGCATGGCGTCGGGACCATGGAACAGGCAGTTGAAATTCGCTACGCAAGTGGTGGCACTGGACTCCCCTGCCAGCGATGACCACCACGCATTCTATTCTTCAACTTCATGCCCCCATGCGGGCAGTTTGGTCGAACTTGGCAAAGGTCGGGCGTGGTGCGGGCGTGGGGGTCCCGGGCTTGCGGACAGCGTGAAGGGCCATGACGGCCTTGGTCCATTTCCAGGCATTGATGGCAGTTCTTCCCGGCAGGGCGAGCGCCAGATGGATGAGTTCCTTTCGGCGCAGCGCTCGCTCGATGCGCAGACGGCGACGTTCCAGCAGACCACCAATCACCGTGCTCTGCGTGAGCGTGGGCAATTCAGCGGTTTGTGGATGACTGAGCCGGTATTCGCGGATGCTCAGGGTGGGGTAGGTGTTGTCGGCAGGGGGTTTCATAAGATGGCATCGTTGTGGAATCGCGGCTGAGGCCACGGGGATGCGGATTTTGTTTGGTGTCTTGGACTGGTTCGACCTGGTGTTTCTTCATGTTCGATTGCCGTGCATGGTGACATCGGTGCAAATGTTGCTGGGACGATGATCGCGATTAGGATGACTCTTCGCCAGCCGGGTTGTTCCATCGCGCAGGGGCCCACACTTCCCCTCGTAAATCACGTGGAGATGCGGCACAGTGTGTGCGTATTTTAAGCGCCGAACCTTCAGCACCCCCTCGCCATGAAGCTCAACTTCACGCTCCTCTCGCTCGCCACTGCCTTCGGGCTCCTCCTTGCCGCGCCCTCATCGGCGCTCGCCGAGGACAAGCCCCTCAAGCTCGACAAGTCCACCACGGACAAGGCCAAGCAGATGCTGGACAAGCTTGTGGGAGAGGTGAAGGAGGCGGCCAAGGAGACCGGCGAAAAGGGGAAGGACCTCTGGGAACGCACGAAGGAAACCATGAGCCTCAGCCGCGAGGAGTATGTGAAGAAGGTGACTTCCGCCCTCGCCACCATGGATGCGGAGATCCAGGTGCTGGCCGAAAGTGGTTCCGCCGTGACCACGCGGGACTATTTCAAGACCCGCATCGAAGGGCTCAAGCAGCACCTCGATTACTGCAAGCGCGACCTGGTCCGCCTTCAGGAAACACCTACGGAGGAAACATTCCGTGTGAAACAAAGAGGTTTCGACCGCGGCCTTGACTACCTCGGTGAGAACATCGAACTCGCCCAGGAAGAAGCAGGGCTGTAGAAGGCCGCCAGCATTTTCGATTCCAATTTTTTGGTCACAACACGCACGCGGGGGAACAAGAACACGCACACATCACACCTCAAGGACATCGAAAATGAACTACATCGCCTCTATTCAAGACTTCTTTAAGAGCCCCAAGTGGGTCATGAACCTGCTATTGGGCATTGTCGCAATGATTATTCCCGTAGTGGGTCCGATCGTTCTGGCAGGCTGGCTAATCACGGGATTCTGGGCTCGGAGGGATGACGAGAACCCCGCCACCTTCCCGGACTTCGATTTTCAAAACTTCGTCAAATACCTCGAGAAAGGTCTCTGGCCGTTCCTGGTCAATCTGGTGGTCAGCATTGTGATGATTCCGGTCGCCATGATTCTGATGTTCATCCCGATGCTGATGATTGGAGCCTTGGGCTCGAACTCGGATGGCGATGCCGCCGGCTTCTTGGGAATGTTCATGATGCTCGTCATGCTTGTCCTCTGGGCGGTGATGATGGCCGTCCTTTTCTTCGTGACCACGCCCTTGATGCTGCGCGCGACGATCACCCAGGATTTTGCCAAGGCCTTCGATTTCGGCTTCGTGAAGCGCTTTCTGATCCTGGTGAAGGGAGAGATGGTCATGGCCGCCCTGTTCATGCTTGGTGTGGGCGTGGTCATGATGATCCTCGCGGTGGTCACCTGCTACATTGGCGCCCTTCTGGTCGCTCCAGTGGTCTTCTATGCCTGGCACCACCTTCAGAAGCAGTTGTACAAGTTGTATTTGAGCCGCGGCGGTGACCCCATTCCCGTGAGCCCCAAGCTCACGGATGACGCCGGGACACCTCCCCAGCTTGCCTAAACAGTTGGGTGCCAGCGCTTTTGCACGACAAGACAGGTCCGTAAGGACTTGTCTTGTTTGCTTTCCGGCCAGACGCGGATAGAAAGCCCTTTCATCCTGCCTCGGGCGTGCGCTGGTGCAAGAAGCTCCCGGACAGGGGCGTTGTCATCCTCCCGAAAATCGCAAGAATTCCTACTTTCATGCCCCACAAACACGCAAACCGTCGTCGTTTCCTCACCGCTGCCGCCGCGTCGGCTGCCGCCCCTTTCATCCTCCCGGGCCGCATCTGGTCAGCAGACGTGAAGCCGGGCGACAAGCTCCGCATGGGTTTCATCGGCATGGGCACCCAGGCCCGCGGCTTGATGAACAAGTTCCTCAGCTATGACAATGTCATCGTGACCGCCGTGTGCGACGTGGATACCGACCGTCGCAACGCCGCCAAGGAGACGGTGGACAAGAAGTACGAGAACAAGGACTGCAAGGCTGTAAACGACTTCCGTGAAATCACGGAGAGCAAGGACTTCGACGCCGTCTGCATCGCCACGCCCGACCACTGGCATGCCATCATCTCCATTTCCGCGCTGTCGAATGGCAAGGACGTGTACTGCGAAAAGCCCCTCACCCACAACATCCATGAGGCCGTGGCGGTGACCGCTGTCGCCCGGAAGTTCAATCGCGTGCTTCAGACTGGCTCCATGCAGCGCAGCTCCAGTGAGTTCCGCGTGGCGTGTGAACTGGTCCGCAATGGCGTCATTGGCGACATCAAGACTGTGGAAACTAGCTTCGGCGACCCGGCCAAGCCCAATGCCAATCCCGAGGAGCCCATGCAACCTGGCCTGGACTGGGATCGCTGGTGCGGCCCCGGCCCGCTCGTGCCGTACAGCTCCGTGCTCAGCCCCCGCGGCGTGCACAAGGGCTTCCCCCAATGGCGCATGACCCGTGAATTTGGCGGCGGCATGATCACGGACTGGGGCGCACACCACATCGATATCGCCCACTGGGGCCTTGGCATGGACGGCAGCGGTCCGGTGGAAGTGAAGGCGCCTGCGGAGTGGGACAGCCCCAAGGCCCGCGGCGCACAGCTCATCTACGCAAACGGTGTCGTGCTCACCCATGTGAATGGCAAGGGCGCGAGCTTCTACGGTACGGAAGGCGAAGTGCACGTGAACCGTGGCAAGTTCGAGCTCAAGCTCGGCGGCACGCGCAAGTTCGGCTTCTGGGACAAGGAAGTGGACAAGGGCACCAGCCTGCAGCGCGAGTACACCCTGGCGGAGCGTGAGTTCCTCGCGAATCCCAAGGTGAAGCTGTACAACAGCAAGGATCAGATTGCCGACTTCCTCGATTGCGTGAAGAGCCGCAAGCAGCCTGTGTGCGACGTCGCCATCGGCGCCAGCAGCGCGATTGCCTGCCACCTGATGAACTTCGCCTACTGGTACGGCGGGAACTTCAAGTGGGACCCCGCGAAGAACAACTTCACCAGCGGCGGCGATCCCAAGTGGCTCACGCGCGAATACCGCGGCGAGTGGAAGGTGGCGTGAGGCTGCCTTTTATAAGAAAGTATATCTTCACCACGAACCGCCGGAGGGAACTCCGGCGGTTTGTTTTTTTCGGTGTGGCACCCCGGCAAAGGATGACACCGGAGAGTGGGCGCAGGGATGTTCGCCATCTCTCGAGGATCGGGCGCTCGGTGGCTTGGCGCAGAGGCTCTCCAAAATGAAGAGAGCTCAAGCCTTCATGGTCCAACGGAAGCAAGTGCAGGTTGCAAAATGGGCAAGAGTGCCCCCGATCCTTGGAAGAACGCCTCCGCGCTCCGGTGCAAAAATCCAGATGACCCCCGGTTCGGTAAATGAGTATTGAGGTGACGCGAGTTGATCGCCAGAGGGCACGGCGCACGTTGCCCCATGTCAGACAAACTCAGGCGGCGCGAGATTCGCCGGCTCCTACGCAAGATGACGCCGGAAGACCGCGAAGCGCTCCGGATGGTGCCTGAGGCGGAACTC
>JAEYUU010000619.1 GCA_023429545.1 Verrucomicrobiota bacterium | reverse complement strand
CCCCTGGTCAATGCGTCGCTTCACATCCCCCCACTGCGACGACAACCGGAGTTCGTGGCCGATGGCGAGCATCCGTTTGTTTTGTCCCGCGAGGTCTACCAGCGTGCGGCAATCCTTCACGCTCAAGGCCATGGGCTTTTCCAAAAGCACGTGGCAACCCGCCTGAAGAGCCGCCCCGCATGCATCCAAATGCGTGTGACTCGGCGTTACGATGTCAACGACGTCCAAGCCACCCTCTGCAAGCATGGCCTTGATATCCGCATGGACCACCGCACCGGGATACATGCTACGCGCCTCAGCCCGAGTGGCTTCCGAGGGAGCAACGATCGCCCGCAGTTCTGCCCCTTCACACCCAGCAATCGACTGGGCATGCATCCTTCCCCATGCCCCGAATCCTACTAAACCGAAAAAAAGTTTCTTGCGCATCGCTCCAAATTAGGTAACAAAAATATCAGAACAAGACAAAATTATTTTTAACCGAAAATAAGCTGTGGTAGGATGGATGCCGTCCCACCATTTTTGTTGGACTCAATTTCGCCTTTCCCCCAAACCCCCATGTAACTTGAGTGCCAAAGATAGCATCCCTGTAAGGACAAATACCCGCGCCGCTGAAATCTCCTGGTTCTCCGCCCTCTGCTCTGATGATTTTACCTATCTCGGGGTTCCTGAGGGACATTTGAGGAGCAGCTTTGCGCATTGCTCGACCATCGTAAAGAGGGCCGATGAACTTGGTTACCAGAACATCCTTCTGCCTTCGGGTTACGTCCCGGGCCAGGATGCGCTGGGCTTCGCCTTTTCCATGGCGGTGCTGACCAAGCAGATCAACCAACTCGTGGCCCTGCGCATGGGTGAGGTGCACCCGCCGATGCTCGCTCGCGCCATTGCTTCGCTGGATCACATTGCCCAGGGGCGGCTGGCCCTGAACATCATCTCGAGCGACATGCCGGGGCTCAAGGAGTCCAATGAGGAACGCTACGCACGAAGCGACGAGATCATCCAGTTTCTCAGGCAGTGCTGGACGCAGGAATCCGTGGAGTTCCACGGCAGGTACTACGATTTCCACCCTCTGCCCACCGATCCGGTGAAACCGTACCAGCAAAACGGCGGGCCGCTGCTATACTTTGGCGGGATCTCGCCACAGGCGCAGGCGCTGTGCGCAAGGCATTGCGATGTCTTCCTGATGTGGCCGGAGACGACTCCCCAACTCACGGACACCATGCGCGGACTGGCAGCGCAGGCGGCGGCGCACGATCGCAAGCTCGACTTCGGTCTGCGCATTCATGTGATCGTGCGCGAAACGGAAAGTGCAGCCCGCGAGGCTGCACGCAAACTGGTATCAAAGCTCGACGATGCGAAAGGTCTTGAGATCAAGTCCCGCTCCCAGGACAGCAAGTCCGCCGGGGTGCTGCGCCAGGACGCGCTTCGCGAAGTCGCGGACGATGAAGGCTACATCGAGGAGAACATCTGGAGTGGCATCGGCCGCGCCCGCAGCGGCTGCGGCAGCGCCATTGTGGGAGATCCAGACCAGGTGTATGCGAAGCTGCAGAGCTACATGGATCTCGGCATGCGCGCCTTCATCTTGAGCGGCTATCCGCATCTGGAGGAGTGCGACCTGTTCGCGAAGTACGTGCTGCCCCGCATGCAGCCATGCCGGTTGAACGAAGTGCAGGGCCGGCTGCCCAAGGAGGAGCCGGTGACGCCGCTGACGACAGCACCGAGGAAATAACATGAACGGTACGCAGGATGCTTCTCCGGAAGTCTTCTACCCTACCAACTTACTGCCTCCCCACTTCCTGATCCGCCTCCTCATTGCCCAGCAGTGGTCGAAGCCGCAGATGATCCGGTTTCTGTAGTTCTGGATCCTGCTCGAGAGTACGTTCCGCAAGCCGCCGCGCCAGTGTGATGAGCCGGGTGTCCGCCAGCATCTCGCCAAAGAGCAGGGGTGCCTGGCCACTCTGCGCATGGCCCAGCACATTCCCCGGACCTCGACGGCGAAGGTCTTCCTCCGCGATTCGGAAGCCATCGTGTGTCTCCTCAAGCAGTTGCAGGCGTTCCTTGGCCTCCTTGTCCCCTTTCGCGATGAACAGGACACACCATGAGGTGTGTGCACCTCGCCCGATGCGACCACGAAGCTGATGGATCTGTGCGAGGCCGAAACGTGCGGCGTCATGGAGGAGCATCACGGTGGCGTTGGGCACATCCACGCCCACCTCAATCACGGTGGTGCTCACCAGCGCCTTCAGTTCTCCCGAGCGAAAGCGGCGCATGACAGCCTCCTTCGCCTCGCTGTCCATGCGACCATGCAGCAATCCCACGGCATGCGGCGCCAGTCGCTCACTCCACTCGGCGTGTCCTTTCACCGCCGCGCCTGCGTCCAGCTTCTCTGATTCCTCGATGAGCGGGTACACGATGTAGCACTGGCGGCCTTCATCGATCTGTGTGCGTACGAACTTCGTCACCTCATCCACCTTCGTGATCTCGCGCACGGCGGTGATGACCTTGCCGCGTTCCTTGGGGCGCTCATCAATCGTGGAGACATCCAGGTCGCCGTACATGGTGAGCGTCAGGGTGCGCGGGATGGGTGTGGCAGTCATGACCAGCACATCCGGCGCCTCGCCTCGTGCGATGAGCCGCGCGCGCTGGGCCACGCCGAATTTGTGCTGCTCATCAATCACCACCAAGCCAAGCTTCGACAGCGCGGTCTCGTTTTTCCCATATAGCAACGCATGCGTGCCGATGAAGACGTGCGGCTCGTTTGCGCCCGGTGCCGCGCCCGACTTGAATTCGAACAACTCAAGCGCGCCGCCATCCGTTTTCTTGTCGCCCGTACGCAAGCTGACGCGGAGGCCCAGTGGTTCCAGCAGGCGTAGAGCATTCTGGTAGTGCTGCTCCGCCAGAATCTGGGTGGGGGCCATCAGCGCCGCCTGCCTGCCTGACTCCACGGCAATGAGCATGGCTGCCAACGCCACCACGGTCTTCCCG
>JAEYUU010000603.1 GCA_023429545.1 Verrucomicrobiota bacterium | reverse complement strand
GTCCGCCGTCCACCAGCTTGTCGAGCCAGGGGATGCGCACCCACACGAAGTGGATGTTGGGGTGGTTGGCCGCGTCAAACCTGCCGCCCATGCGGTCCTGCCAGCCTGCCTCGGTAAGCACCCACACTTCATGGTTTCGCGAAGCCTGCTCAACGGTGTTCCACCCGATGCCCGGCTCCGAACCCCATCCGGGTCCGCAACTGAAGGCTGAGAGCAGGAGTTTCATCGC
This sequence comes from Verrucomicrobiota bacterium, assembly GCA_023429545.1. GTDB lineage: Bacteria > Verrucomicrobiota > Verrucomicrobiia > Verrucomicrobiales > Verrucomicrobiaceae > Roseimicrobium. The sequence goes on along the minus strand of JAEYUU010000603.1, from coordinate 5,559 downwards.
GAGGGTGCAGGACGGTGTATCACGAGACATTCAACCCTCATGCCGGAGGGGCGCCCATGCAAAACAAAACCTCCGCCCGTGAGAGCGGAGGTCCTGCAAAAGGCGAAGAACTGCAAATTCCGGAGAACTACTTCTTCTGGGGCTTGTCTGGCGAAGCCAGCGGCGGCACGGTCTCCACAGGCTTGCTGGAGGCCATGTCCTGCATGGGAACGCGGAAGAGCTTGCCAGTGTACGGGCACTTCACTTCCATGCCAGCAGGGAGGCCGGTCACGTCCACGAGTTGGTGTTTCGCCGCGTATGGGCTGTTCACAAAACCCGGACGTCCCGCGATGGCCTCACCGTAGGGAATCTCCTGTACAGGCTTTGGCGCGGCGGGTGGAGGAGCCGTCACCACGGGGGCGGACGGCTTCGCGGGCGGATTGGAGGCAACTACGGGGGCGCTCGGAGCCGGCTGCTTGAGCGCGGGAGCCGAAGGCGCAGGGGCGGCCGGCGTGGTCTTAACGGGGGCGCTCGGGATTGTCGTGGTGGTGGACGGTGTGGGCGTGCTCGCTACGGAGGGGGTGATAGGTGCCTCGGACTTTTTCTCAGCGGGCTTGCTTGGTGCAGTCGGGGTGGCGGGCTTGTCATTCAGGACCACGCGGGGCGCTTCCTGCTCCTTCACCATGGGAGCGGGGGGCTCCGTCGCTGGGATGCGGGTATTGTTTTCCGCCACTACCGTGCTCGGGTCCGAGCTGATGGCCGCGCCAGGCACAATGAATTTCCGGTGGGTGTAGGGGCACACCATCGTGGTGCCCGCAGAGGCTCCGCGCACATCCACCAGGCGGGGAGGATTGGTATAAGGGGAACGAACGTAACCGGGCAGCGCGGGAACACTGAATGCCGTGAGGGGTTGCCTGGCGTCTTCACCCTGTAGCGAGTCCACGAAGTTCCGCTGGGCCAGCACCATTCCGGAGGAAGTGCGCTTTGCCGGAGTGGTGGCCGTGGGCGACGTCGGTGCCGCTGGCGTCGGGGTCCTGGGTTGTGACCAGTGGCTGGGCGTATCGATTTCGTACTTGATGTAGGCGATCAATCCGTCATCTTGGATCTTCCGCCAGGCCTCGCGAGGCGGCAGTGCACAGGAGGACAGGGCGACTGTTGATGCCACACCCAGAAGCGCGGCACGGGACAAGTTTCTTGGGAGTGTGGCCATAGACGCGGGGAGTTGAGACTAATCCAAAGTTTATGTTTTCCGAGGCGAGCTTGCAAGGCAAGTTGGAGAAATTTCTTAAAATAATTCCTTCGGAAATGCAGACTTTTTACACCGATTGAATCATGAAGTGGCAGATCATTGTGGTGGGCAAGCCAGCCCTACCGTGGGCCAGGCAGGGGATGGAGGACTACGCGGGCCGACTTCGACGCATGGCCTCCGTGGAGATCACCCATTTGCGCGAAGGCCCCCCGTCCCAAGTGGGGTCCAAGGCCTTGGAGGCGAGCGAGGGCGCGTGGCGCATCGTCATGGATGAGCGTGGACGCCAGATGTCAAGTGTGGCTCTGGCTCAATGGATTGTGAAACAGGAAATCTCTGGGCGGAAGCGGGTCTGCCTCCTCATTGGCGGGGCGGACGGTCACCCTCCCGAGGTGCGTGACGCCGCGGACGAGTTGTGGTCCCTTTCCTCCATGACGCTCCAGCACGAACTCGCTTTGGTGGTTTTAATGGAGCAAATCTACCGTGGCTGCAGCATCAATCGCGGCGAGCCCTACCATCGAGTTTGATCCGTTGATGGTATTGTCAAAATTCCCGCGATGGTGGCTATGAAACATCGCCTCACGTCGAACTGCTGACTCAGATCTGCGGTGAACATTTGAAAAAGAGTTCAGCGCCCGGCTTTTGTCTTGCCTGCGAAGCATGGCAAAATTAATAGTCATGCCTGAGATTCAGGGGAGCTTAAGTTATGGGTAACAGCCAGTTTTCACTACTGCGTCACGTCATCGAAGGCCAGATCGAGAAGCCCGGCGATACCGTGGCTGGACCTGTTGTCCCTGATGTGGAGGCTGCGATTCCTGCCGCAGGTACGCCCGTGGTGCCTCCCGGCATCGCGGATTCCGTCCCGCCCGCGCCTCGTCCTGCGCTGCAGGGTCCTACGCCCCGCACGGCGGCACACTCAGGGCACATGAAGCTCCTTTTCGACAACGCTCCCGTGGCCATGGCCATGTTCGACACGGAGATGCGTTACCTCCTCGCCAACCGCCGCTGGCTGGAAGATTTCAAGCTCAGCAAGGTCGATATCACCGGGCGCAGCCAGTACGATCTGTTTCCCTCCCTCCACCCTGGCTGGCGCCATGTCTACAACCGCGCCCTCGGAGGGCAGGTAGTCCGCAGCGACCGCGATTCCATCACGCAGGATGGCAAGCCCATCATCTACCGTTGGGAGGTCCGCCCTTGGAGGCACATGGACACCACCATTGGTGGAGTCACCATTTCCTGTGAGCGCCTCTATCAGGGCGGAGCAGCCGTGGGAGCCACCGCGAATCCTGTGCCGCAGGAGGTGCACGGCGGGATCTGGAAGACAAAACAGCCTCTCCTGGCCGTGACGGACAAGGGGCGCATCCTTCGCGTGAGCGACGGACTTGCTGCCTCAGTGCCCGATTGCACGAATGAAGAGGAGCCCGTCTTCTTTTGGGACGTCTTTGCCGAAGCCGGTATGCATGCCCCGGTGCGCCGCGCCACGCTTGTGGCGCTGGACACCGTGATCAGCGGCGGCGAGCCCCAGGCTTCCGTCTTCACCTACCCCGTCCAGGAACACGAGGACGTTCTTGTGCCTTCCGCTCCCATCCAGTGGCTGGTGTCCCGTCTCAGTGATGGCCTGCCGGGTGTGGAGGGAGAGGTGGCGCTCATCGTGGGACTTCAAGGAGCCTGTCCTGCCGCCAAGACCTCTCCCGCTTCCGAGGAAGCACCTTCCATGGCCGGCAGCCAGGAATGGGAGCAGTTCACCGCGGAGATTTCACGGCTCCGTCAGGCACAGAAAGAGGCTGTGGAGGCCGCCACGCTCTCCCGCCAGCGCGAGACCCGCCTGCGCGCCGTGCTGGAACTCGCGCCCTGCGGCCTCATGGTCATCGATGAGCACGCCTGCGCCATCTATCAGAATGCGCAGGTCCCGGGTCTTCTCGGACGCAGCATACCGGAAGGGCAGCCCATGCACGAATGGCTCGCCGAAGGCGCGCGCGACGACCAGCACCGTGCCGAACTTGTCCGGCTCTGGACTGAGGAAGTCTGGAGGAAACGCAGCATCGTCCCCATGCCACTCACCGGCGCGGATGGTCTCCATCGCGAAGTGGAAATGCGCCCGGTGCCCCTTCCCGGCGGTGGTCTTCTATTGATGCTGCAGGACGTGACGGAGTCCCGTCGCAGCGAAGAGATGCTCCGCTCCACGGAGGCGAAGTTCCGCACGCTCGTTCATGAAAATCCCCTTCCCGTGGTGCTGGCCGACCGTTCCGGCGCTGTCTTCGACGTGAATCCCGCCTGTGAGCATCTCCTCGGTCACACGCGCGCAGAGATGCGCCGCATGCCTTTGGAGCGCTGGCTGGATGCGGAGAGCCTGGCCCGTAGGGCCGCTGTGCTGCAGGAGATGACAAAACGCGGTGAGCGGTTCTCGGAGATCCCCGTGCAGATCATCCACGCGAAGGCGTATGCCTTTCCGGTGCAGTTGCGTCTCGCCGTAGTGCCCGATGCGAGCGGCCAGCCGATGTTCACGCTGCATTTCTTCTCGCCGGCTGAGCAGCCCTTCGCTGAAACCAGCCGCCCCATACCTGCGCCCGCATCTTTCGATCCTGTCGAGGTGGATGAAGAGGAAGAAGGCTCGCTGCTGATGCCATCCTCATCTTCCGCGCTCGCGGATGCCGCTGCCCGGGTGAAGACCTTCACTCACACGAAGGCGCCTGCCGAAAATGCCGCACCCGAGGTGGAGGCTGAAGAGCCCGCCCCTTCGCTGGAGGAAGAACCATTCACAGCGCCGGCATCTGCATCCCTTGAGGTACCCCATGCTGCTGCTGAGGCGAGCGCTCCAGGGCCGGATGCCGCCCCCGCGGTGGATCCGTGGCGCGCCGGGATTGAGGTGGATTCTCCCGCCAGTTTGGATCCCTGGCGTACACCGCAGGTGACGTCAGCGCATGCCACCGCACCGGATCCCTGGCGGGCTCCGGAGGTGGCCGCGCCCGTGGCTTTGGATCCTTGGAGCGCGCCACAGGCCGAGGCCCAGGTCACTTCATCTTCTCCTGAGGTCGAGCCCGCAGTTTCCAGCGAGGCGTCGCCTCTTCTTGAGCCTGTGTCGGTGCCGCCACCCGCCACGACTCCTGAGCATGCAGAAGTCACCCCCATTGAGGAAATTACCGCGAGCACTTCGCAGCGCGAAGATGGGCAGGAGACCGAACTGCGTCCCGTAGCTCTCTTGTCCACGGATGTCCACGGTTGCATCAGTGCCTGGACGGGTGAGGCCGAGACACGCTTCGGCTTTTCCGAAGGTGAAGTACTGGGCCGCGGACTTCACAGTCTCTTTCGCCCCTCCGATGCCACCGGCTTTCACGGCGAGATCCTTGCCCTGCCAGGGTGGGAGAGATCGGAAGCGACCAGCGTCACCTGGAAATACTTCCACAAGACTGCCGGACGTCAGGAATCCTCGTTCACCTTCATTCCTCTGGCACAGGGAGGGCTCGCCCTCATTGTGCAGGAGTATGAGCGCATTCCCGTCACACGTCGTGAGCCTGAAGTCCCGGCACCACCGCAGCCGCAGCAGCAGCAACTGTAACCGGAACTGCATGAGCCCATCGAGCCATGCCTGACGATGGCCTCCGACGAGGTGGCGGCATTGTCAGATGCTCCCCACGAAGTGCCCTTGGAGATGCCGCCTGCGCCTGCCGCTTACACGGGCAGCGTGATTCAGTTGGACACGGATGCGGACGACGAAGCTTCCAGTCCCCCTCCGCCCTTCCTGGATGAGCAGGACAGCCCTGAGGAGTGGCCCGCAGTGCCCGCGAATCTGTTGGAAGACAACCTCGCTCCCTCGGCTTCCGAACCTTCGCCGGCGCCGATTCCCGCCTTTGTGCAAACTCCGGAAGGAGCTTTTGTCCCGGTGGGTACCGCCGCCATTGAGGCTGCGCCTTCGCCGGTGGTTGCTCCTTTGAATCTTGCGCCGCCGCAGCGGATGTTCGCGGACACGCCGCCACCACCGCCCAAGCCTCTCAGCCTGGCCCCGCCGCAGTCCTTGTTCAAGGATGCCACTGTCTCCGCGGCGGTTGATGCCAGCCTGGGTGTTTCACCTTCTCAAGCGCCCATCTCCGAAAGTCCCGCAAGCGCCCCCTCCGGGCTGCAGCGCCCCACTTTTCAAGAACTGCAGCGCGAGCGGCTCCTCCTCGGTGAGACCCACCACCGCGTGAAGAATCACCTGCAGATCATCACCTCGATGCTCAATCTGCAGATGAGCACTCTTCACAACGAAGAGGCGCGTGATGCCCTGCGCTCAAGCCAGAATCGTGTCCGCTCCATCGCGGCGCTGCACCAGCATCTCTACCTGCTCACCACCGGAG
>JAEYUU010000536.1 GCA_023429545.1 Verrucomicrobiota bacterium | reverse complement strand
GGTCGAGGGCATCAAGGCAGCGCTTTCAGCCTCGTGCTGGCCGGCGGAGGGCTGAACCACTGTGGCGCCTATGGGGTGACCGATGATCTCGGGGCCAAGATTGTCGAAAACCCAGTTTCCATTCCTGATTTCCACGCCACGATTTATGCGGCACTCGGTATTGATCCCACGGTGGAACTTCACGAGGCCGGTCGCCCCGTGCCCATCACTGATGGAGGCAAGCCCATTGCTGTGTTGTTTGCGTAGCGATATCGCAAAAGCCGTCATTCCCGGCCGTTCCTTCTCCTCAATATGCAGCAGAAGCTTCTTTTCATGCTCCGCTCTTCTCTGCTCATTTGTGTGCTCGGTTTGGTGGCGGTTGATAAGGTTCGCGCAACGGACAGAAATCGGCAGACACAGGTGTTCCGCACCTTCATGCCGGGAGCTGGACCTTCCGCCTTTGGAGTTGTGTTGAATCCAGCAGTCGCGCTATGCTATGATCCCCTGCGCGGCGGTATCAATCAGGCATGGCAGGGTACGCTGGATCTCGCGCCCACGCTTCGTGCGAAGATCAACGAGCCGGCACAAATAAAGGGGACTGTGTTCTATGAGGAGTCCACGGTGCAACCTTTACGTGTCAATGATGCCGGCAAAGTTCCCGAGCGACGCTTCAAAGGGTACGGCTATGATGAGAAGGGGGTGACCTTCAGCTACACGCTGGACGGGATTGCGATCCGTGAGACCTTGCAGTCGACAGAGGATGGCCGGGGTTTGATGCGCCACTGGAGCGTTCCGGATGGAGTCACGCTTTATCTCGTCACGGATGTCCAAACAAAATCACAAGTGAGTGTCCAAGGCGGTGAAGAGGTGTCGCGTGGAACGTGGAAGTTCGTTGGCGCGCGAGATGCGGCATTCTTCATGAAGATTGAGCCGCAGCACTCAGTACGTTGATCGTAGTCATATTTTTTCCAGTACGAGCATGTTGAGACTCTCCGGCATTCTGTTCCTGGCTTTCGCCTCTGTCCTGCATGCAAATCCCTACGAGATCGAAGAGATCGCTCTGCCCCAGACGATGTCACCCGAGCTCTCGGGCGTGGCATTCACGCCGTCTGGCAAGCTGGTGGTGGTGAATCGTCGTGGGGAAGTTTGGATTCGGGATGGCGCAGGAGTGGAAAGCTGGAGGAGGTTCGCCTTCGGCCTGCATGAGCCGCTGGGCGTGCTGGCTGTCTCTGATGATGAGATACTGGTCACGCAGCGTCCTGAGTTGACGCGCTTGCGCGACACGGATCGCGATGGCGAAGCGGATCGTTACGAGACAGTGAACGATGACTGGAGCGTCACGGACAACTGGCATGAGTTCACTTTCGGCCTTCGCCTGAACCTGGACGGTGACTTCATCCTCTCCACCGGACTTCCCGATGTGGCGGGGCCGATCAACCAGAAATTTCCTCGTGTGCCGCTGCATCTGGAGAAGGTGCATAATGAGGCGAAGCCCTCTCCCGGTAGATATGAAGGGTGGGTGATGAAGGTGGACCGTGAGGGGGAAATGACGCCTCTGGCCAGCGGTTTCCGTGCGGCTGCAGGCGTGGGAGTCAGCCCGCAGGGCGAGATCTTCGCGACCGATCAGCAAGGGGACTACATAGCCACCAGCACGCTCGTCCATGTGCAGCCGGGTCGATTCTACGGGCACCCTGCCTCATTGAAATGGCGCGAAGACTATCGGGGACCGCTCACTCTGGAAGCCCTTACGCAGATGCGTTCACCGGAAGCGGTGGCTCTGCCTCATGGAGCCATGGGCGGCAGCCCTGGTGAGCCGGTGTGGGACACTACTGATGGAAAGTTCGGTCCGTTCGCGGGACAGATTTTCATCGGTGATTTCACCAAGCTCATCAGCCGTGTCTTCCTTGAGAAAGTCTCCGGTGAATATCAGGGAGCCTGTTTTCCCTTCATCCGCGATGCGGTCGGCCTTGCGGCCATCCAGGCAAACAGTGGCGCGAACAATCTGACCATTCCTGCCGGGAAGGACGGACTGAAGTACTTCCGCGATGTGCCGCCCCGCACCGGCACGAGTCTACGCCCCGGAAACATGCGCATGGCCTTCGCCCCCGATGGCAGCCTCTATGTGGCGCAGACGACACGAGGGTGGGGGAAGGGCGATGGACTTCAGCGCATCATCTGGTCGAAGAAGACTCCCGTGGAGATCGCGAAGATGGAGCTCACGCGCGACGGCTTCCGCCTCACCTTCACGGATGTGATGAACGCGGCACAACTGGCTGAGGCAAGCCGTTACCGTCTGGGCCGCTTCCGGTATCTCTATCTACCGGCAGGGTCGCCTCGTGCGGATGAATCTCCCGCTGTCATCGATGCCCTGCGTGTTTCCGAAGACCATCGGTCCGTGGAGATCGCCGTTCGTGATCTCCAGCCGGGCTACATCTATGAGCTGGAGCTGGATGACCTGCGCTCGAAAGCGGGAAAACCTGTGGAGAATCCACAAGCCTTCTACACGCTGACGCGCCTGCTGGACGGACGCACCTTCACCGGGCCGATGTCCGAACCCCTGATCGCCGCTGTGGCAAAGACACACACCGCGCCGGATCCGGAGGCGGGACGTCGTGTGTACGGAACCTTCTGCGTGACCTGCCACCAAGCGGATGGCAAGGGCGGTGCGCTTCCCGGTACGGAAGGGCTCGCTGCGACGTTGGTGGCGGCGGATTTTACAAGACGTGGTGAAGGGGCGCCCCTCGCAAAGACGGATGCCGACCTGACCCAGATCATCACTCATGGGGCTCCTGGCAAGCCCATGCCTCCTTTTGGCGGCGTGCTCAAGCCGGACCAGATCCGCGACGTGCTCGCCTATCTGCGCTCCGCCTTTGGCGACAACTCTCCATCCATCCAGCAACCCGACCGCAAGCTCTGATATTCATGTTCCCCTCAAGCTCCCACCCAAACCATTTGCGAAGCAGGACTCTCATTTCGAATCTTGGCA
>JAEYUU010000533.1 GCA_023429545.1 Verrucomicrobiota bacterium | reverse complement strand
GTGTATGACGGCATTCAGGAGTACGACCAGAAATTGCCCAATTGGTGGCTGTTCACGTTCTACATCGCCATTGCCTGGTTTCTGATTCACTGGCTGGCCTATTACCAGTTCCACCTCATCCCCACCGATGAGGAAAAAATCGGCCAGGCGATCCAGAAGATCGAGCACCAGCGGAGTGAGCAGCTCAAGAACATCGATGACAGCCGCCTGTGGACAATGTCCCAGGATCCCGCCGTGATGAAAGCTGGCGAGGCGACCTACAAGGCCACCTGCGTGGCCTGCCATGGCCCGGATCTGATGGGCAAGAAATCCAATCCGCTGCTACCCGGAGTCGCCCTCGCGGATGCTGCGTGGAAGCATGGGCACAAGCCCACGGACGTGCTGAACATCGTACGCCGCGGTTCACCCGACCTCACGAAGGGCATGCCCCCGTGGGAACCACAACTGGGCACGCAGCGCGTGGTCGAAGTCGTGGCCTACATCATGAGTCATCACAAGGAGGGCGAGCCTTTCACCGTGGAGGTGAACTAAGCCAGCCGTGAGCAAGCGCACCCCCAATCTCATCAGCGTCACCACCATCAACGAGGATGGTTCCCGCTCCTTTCTGCATCCAGCGGACGTGCACGGTCGCTTCACGACCGCGCGCCGTCTTGCCGCGCTTCTTCTCATTGTCGTCTACGTGGGGCTGCCCTGGATACCGGTGAACGGGTTCCCGGCGGTGTTCCTCGACGTGGCGAACCGCCGTTTCCACTTCTTCGGCCTTACGCTGGCGGCACAGGACCTGTGGCTCGGGTTCTTCATCATCACAGGTCTGGCATTCGGCCTGTTCTACGTGACCTCGATCTTCGGTCGCCTGTGGTGCGGCTGGACCTGCCCCTACACCGTGTTCCTTGAACATGTGTACCGTCGCGTGGAGCGCTTCATCGATGGCGATGCTGCCGCGCGGAAGAAGCTCGACGCGGCGCCGTGGAGTTTTGGGAAGGCGCTCCGTCGAATCGCGAAGCATGGCATCTACGTCCTGCTCTCGCTGGCGATTGCGCATGTCTTCCTCAGTTATTTCGTCTCGTTGCGCCAGCTCTATACGTGGATGCAGGGGCCGCCCTCGCAGCATCTGCTGGCGTTTGGCGTGGTGATGTTCATCACGGGAAGCCTGTATTTTGCCTTTGCGTGGTTCCGCGAGCAGTTCTGCATCATCCTCTGCCCGTACGGCAGGCTGCAGTCCGCGCTCACGGACGACCACACGGTGGTGATCGGCTACGACAAAAAGCGGGGAGAACCTCGCGGGCGGGTGGGCACTGCCGGTGCTGGCGACTGCATCAACTGCATGCGGTGCGTGCAAGTGTGTCCCACGGGCATCGACATCCGCAATGGCCTGCAGCTCGAATGCATTGGCTGCGCTGCGTGCGTGGACGCCTGTGATGACATCATGGCGAAGGTAAACCGTCCTCCGGGTCTGGTGAGGTATGACTCCTTCCACGGACTGGAAGGAAAGCGTACGCGCTATGTACGCCCCCGCACGATCGTGTACACCGTGTTTCTCCTGATGGGTGTGGCGGCCTTTGGCGCAGCGCTGCTTTCGCTGAAGCCCGTTCGCGTGCTGGCCAAGCGCATCCCGGGTCAGCCGTTCTTCGTGACGGAAGGCTCGGTGAGAAACCAGTTCACCGTGCGCATCATCAACAAGCGCCATGAGACCGCGAGCTTCCGGGTCACCCTCGATCCCTTGAACGCCCCGGCCGGGATGCAAATGCTCGGCGCGGAGTCGAACGTTGAGGTTCCCGCGCTCGCTGAGGTGGAGAAAACGGTAATCCTCACCATGCCACAGCAGAACTACGAGGGGGCGCAGACGGTGCGCATCCTGGTGCAGAACATCAATGGAGACGCCTCCGTCTCTCAGGATGTGGAGTTCCTGGGTCCGGACCTTCGCTTCACCACCTTGCCCAAGGCATCACCATGAAGAACTATCTCGCCCAACGCCCCTGGATCTGGATTATCGTCACCTTTGTGGTGCTGATTGCGGCGCTGGCCTCACTCGTGAACACCGCGGTGCGGAACATGCCGGAAACTGTTCCACTGAACTGGAGGCAGGAACATGCAGGGCATTGACAGCACGGCTGCCGCGTTTGTCGCGGGCCTGGTGACTAGTGTGCACTGCCTGGGCATGTGCGGGCCCATCGTGTGTGCCTGGTCCATCGGCAGCGGTGGGAACGCCGTGGCGCAGCACAGGAATGCGGCGCTGTATCATGGTGCGCGGGTGATGTCCTACGCCACGCTGGGCGCGGTCGCGGGTGCGCTCGGCACGCTCCCTCTCCGCTGGCTGGATGGCCATGGCGGCCATGTGCTGCCGTGGTTGCTGGTGCTGGTGTTTCTTGCGATTGCGCTGGGTCTCGGCAAATGGCTGCCCAAACCGCTGATGCTCAGCCGTCCCATCGCGAAGGTCCGTCAGGCGGTGCTTCGTGTGCCGGTGCATACCCGTGCCGCGCTGCTGGGTGCACTCACGCCGTTGCTACCATGCGGCCCCCTTTACCTGATGCTGGGACTCGCCATGGCGAACGGCTCTGCATCACGTGGCGCCCAGTTCGCCGCGGCGTTTGGCCTGGGCACGTTGCCCTTGCTGTGGATCGCACAGACCCAGGTACGGCTGCTGGGCCCGAAGCATGGCGCGCGCGCCTCCCAGTGGGTGCAGCGTGGACTCGCCCTGAGCGCCGCTCTCATCATGGTGTGGCGGTTGAGAGGCACCTTCACCGGGGAACCGGAGGCCTTATGCTGCCATTGATATGAACGCCTGCATCCACTGCGGCACGCCGGTGCCCGCGAATGCATCCGATGCGCGTTTCTGCTGCGCAGGCTGCGCCTATGTGCATGAGCTTCTACAGAGCGAAGGGCTGGAAAAATTCTACCAGTTGCGCGGAGCCCAGCCTCTTCTCCCCGTTTCCGTGCAGGCGCTGCGCGAACGTGACCACGCCTGGCTGGCCGAATCCTCCGCAGCCGCTGAGAGCAAGGCTGCCAGCGCCACAGATGGCCTGACGAAGCTGGAGCTCTCCGTTCAAGGCATGTCCTGCCTGGGCTGCGTGTGGCTCATCGAAAAAGTCCACCAGCAGCAGGCTGGATCCGGCCGCGTGACCATCCATCCCTCGCGTGGGGAACTCACCCTGGAGTGGACTCCGGGCGCCTTCTCCCCCGTGGAGTTCGCCGTAAATCTGCAACGATTCGGATATCTGCTTGGCCCCAGGGATGACACGAAGCGGGCCTCGGTGGCGGACTCGCTGCTGAAACGCATGGGACTCTGCGGCGCCTTTGCCATGAACGCCATGGCCTTCACACTGCCCTCCTATCTGGGCATGACTCCGGATTTCATGTTTGCCGGATGGTTTGAT
>JAEYUU010000493.1 GCA_023429545.1 Verrucomicrobiota bacterium | reverse complement strand
GAAAAGGACACTGGGGGAGGGCGTGAAAGCGGATCGGATGCCTGGAAGAACTACATGCGCAGGCAGACCAACACCATCAACTACGGGAGGGACCTGCCGCTGGCGCAAGGAATCGGGTTTGGAGAGGATCTGCAGAAGTGAACTGCCCAGAGCCTGATGTGGAAGGATTCATTGACTGAATTCGGAATACTGGCGAGATTATCCATGAGACGTTAAAATCTTAACTGCCACAGCCGAACCCCGTTCAGCCAGCGTATTCAGAACGTTCGAGCAATGCCCCCACCCCGGGGATCGATGATCGCGCCATCGGACACTTCAAGGGAAACACGGTTTGACTGGCCACTCTGCCAAGACGCAGAGGACGCGGTTATCGGATGGCTGCGTACATGTGCTGAAAGGTCCGTCTTCATGGCAGAGCTGGAGAAGCGCATGCGTGAGGAGACCGGCACTCTGCTGATTGACTGGGTGGATCACATCGTGGTCTCTGAGAAAGATCTCCGCGTCTTCCGCCAGGCGGGCTACACGCTGGATCCGCAAGGCGAGACACTGGAGGGCACGCCGGCACTCTGGCACCCGGAGGCCATGCTGCCCCGCGTGCTCATTGCCGAGCTGGGTGAACCGATGACCGTGGCGATTCGCGTGGACAGCCTGGCGGACTTCCTCGCGGCGCAGGGCGTGAGCGCGAATATGAACGGCCCGCCGTTGACGCGCTATCGTACGGCGGTCGTCGCGGAGGAGAACGGCGTGAGAGTTCTCGGGGTGGAGCGGCGCGGGTATCGCGGTTATGTGCAGTCGACGCTCGCTCCCGGGCAGGCGGCATCGATTCTGATTGCCCATGAAAGCTGGCGCACGCGCCCGCGGGATTTTGATGATGACTCCATCGGATGGAGCCGCACCCAGGCATGGTTGAACCGTGTGATCGCCATTGCGGGCCGTGATGCGGCTTGTGCGGCGGTTTTCGCGGAAGAGCGCATCTACTGGCAGCGGCGCAACCGGGCCGCGCAAGTCCAGAAGGCAAGGCAGGACCGCCTCGGCCTCGGCTGGGCGAATCATGATCACCACACATTCCGATCATCCCGGCAGCATTTTGTGGAGCTGATGCAGGCGCTGGAGAAGCTGGGCTTCGAGCGCCGCGAGCGCTATTACGCCGGCGCTCAGGCAGGATGGGGCGCGCAGATCCTGGAGCAGCCCGTGGAGGGGTTGGTGGCGTTTTGTGACGTGGATCTTGAGCCGGAGGAGACCGAGATTGATTTCTCGCGCAATCCACTGCCGCCTTCACCACGCCTGGGTACCATCGGCCTGTGGGTGGGTCTGCATGGTGAAAGTTTTCTCCAGGCCGGCATGCATCACCTGGAGTGCCGCTTTGACTATGCGCTGTTGCGCGACCAGCTCGCGCGGGAGGGCATCCAGACCATGAAGCCGTTCTCCGATCTGCCCTTTTTGAGGCAGGCCTTCACGGAAGGGGAGCGCTGGCCGGTGCGACGCGAGCGCGCGGAGAAGCTGCTTCGTGAGGGACTGATTACACCAGAGCAGTTTGACACCTTTGTCCGCGACGGCGCCATCGGCAGTCACCTGGAGAACCTGCAGCGCAAGGGTGGGTTCAAGGGATTCAATCAGAAGTCCGTGAGCGCGATCATTGCCGCGGTGGATCCGCGGATGCAAGCGGGGCTCTGAGCGGGAGCGCGCGTCCATGATCCGCTTGCGAGATCCGTAACATCAGCATCATGGGCAAGCTCGAAGGTGATGGAGGCAGGGGAGCCCCCACTCCTTGAAAGAAGGAGCGCCATGCACCTCGATATCACGCACCAGGAAGTACTGCGTCACGTGGTGAAGTTCGCCACGTGCGGCGAGACGAGCCGCTCAAAATCGCGGTAGAGCATCTTGATGATCTCCGTGTGCGAGCCTGCATTGAAGGCCAGCTCGGTCTCATCCGCCAGCAGCGGGGACACGTACACGGCCATGTCATACAGATTGCCAAACGGCGGCATGGCTCCGGCTTCGCAGTCCGGGAAGAAGCTCTTGAACTCATCTTCGCGCGCGAGGCGCACGTCTTCAGTGCCCGTGACTTCACGCAGGTCATCGAGCAACACCCGATGATTGGACGGGAGAACGGCCATGGCAAGGGCGTCATCAATGACCACCATCACTGTCTTGGCCATGATGCGGCCCGGTACATGAGCGGACTCCGCCACTTCCTGCGTGGTGTACGCCGGGGAGTGGGCAATGGTGACGTACTTCACCTTTTTGTGGTCGAGGAAATCTTTGAGTTTCGTGGCAAGCATGGGGTAAAACCTTCCATTGAGTTTCGCCCGGACGGGCGCATCCGCCGTTGACCGGGGTGTATTGGCAAGATATCCGGCACACCCAACTCGTGGGATGCGGGCATTTCTATCAGCTTCGCAGCGGTCATCTCCTGCCGTGCGGCAGGACCGTGTGCGGTTAGTTGGATCTGCGAGTGAAGCGGCCTGTCATGGGCACCTCCTTTCCCTTCAGAACACGAAGCCAATATAGGCTATGCGTGGCAGGCGAGTCAAACATGAAGGTCATGGAACTCGGCTCATGCTTTGGTCTTCGAGGCTCACTCCAGTACCAGCGCAAGGCACTTGCACGCGCCCCCGGCCTTGATGAACTCGCTCATGGGAAGCGTGTACACCCGATAGCCGCGCGCTCTCAGGCTCGTCCCAGTCTTCGGACATCCTTCGGGAATCACCACATCCAGACCGGCCACGATGGCGTTGCAGGCGAAGCGCCGCGCTTCTTCCTCAGGCACCTCGATGAGTTCGCGTGTGACTTCACTTATCGCCGACTGCCCCTCCTCATCAAACGCTTCAGGGTGCCACATGGCGAGGCCGTCGCTCAGCGGGCAGAAGCAGGTATCGAGGTGGTAGTATCTTGAGTCCACAAGCCGCACACTCACCACGGGACCGCGTGTCCAGTCCTCCACCCAACGGTGCGCCTTCTTGTCGGTGCGAAATCCGTGGCCGCAGATCCAGACATCCCCGCACTTGAGCGCATCGCCCTCACCTTCAAAGGCCAGGTGCTCCGGCAGCCGCACGATTTCGTATCCGTGCTCCTGAAACCACCGCGCATTCCACGGGGATTCCCCAGCGCGCTCTGCATGGCGGAAGTTGCTCAGCAGCACGCTGCGCCCGCGTACCACACCCGCATTCGCCGTGAAGACCATATCCGGCCAGCCGGGCTGGGGCGACAGGCGTTCCACTTCACAACCGATCTTCTTCAGGCACTCGTGCAGCCCCTCCCACTGTTTCACGGCCAAATCATGATCCGGCGCCTGAGCGACACTCATCCAGGGATTGATCTCATACCGGACCTCATAGAAGTCCGGCGGGCATAACAGCATCCGGCTCATACGGATACTCTACCACAATGGGGCTCCAACCTGAGCGCCGGAAAGGAGGGGATCCCCGGCGCATGCGTCCACTCAAAATAACATGCACTCGCCGACCATGTTCGTTGCGATTTCTCTGCCAAAGGAAACATGATCATGAGTGATCTTCAGGTGGAGAGTTGTGTTTTGGGAATCTGCCGGGCGGTCGGAGGAGATCGTTTCACCTTGCGCCAGGTCGTACGGCGCACCGCGTGTGACCACCCTGAAATCATCAGGGAGCTGCCCTCGGTGTGGGCGAGGTTGATGGAGTCTCACCGTGTCCAGGCACTGGATGTACGGCTGGGCGGCTTGTATCGAGTGGTGTCGTCCGGCCAGGAGGCTTCTCCCAGCGGTGTGTCTGAGTTCACTTCTTCTCATGCACCAGCTTCCCAGCCAGCCAGGTTTTGAGAACGGCAGTCTGGGGGAGTTCATCGATGGGGCAACTCAGCGGATCCCGATCCACCAGGATGAGGTCGGCGGCTTTGCCCTTCTCCAAGGTGCCGGTGACTTGTTCGAGGAAGAGCAGCCTGGCGTTGTTGATCGTGTACATGCGGATGGCCTGCTCGCGGGTGAGAGCCTCCTCGGGGTGCATCGGCGCATCAAGATGCTTCGCCTTGCGCGTGATGGCGATCCACATGCCAAGCCAGGGGTTGTAGGGATTCACCGAGCGGAAGGAGCCAATCTTCTGCATGTGGTCGCTGCCGCCGCCCACGATGCCGCCGGTTTCAAAGATGGTCTTCAGCGGCTGGAACCAGCGCGTGCGGTCCTGGCCGAACTGTGCCAGCAGGGTGCGTGAATCGAGGTGCAGCCAGATGGGCTGGATGTCCATCATCACGCCCAGCTTTGCCGCGCGTTCCACGGCCTCCTTGCTCATGAAGTTGCTGTGCGTGATGCAGGACCGGGTGTCGCGAATGGAGCGTTTGGCATTCACCTCTTCATAGGCATCGAGCAGTTCGTGCACCGCGCCATCGCCCACGCTGTGCGCGGTGAACTGCAACCCCGCGCCCGTGACTTTTTCAATCATCTGGCGCAGCTTGTCCGGCGGGACATTCAGCGTGCCGCGGAATGCAGGATCACTGATGCCATAGATTTTGCTCACGCCCCACGGCTGGCGCATGTACGCGCTGCCGGTGAGCATGCCGCCATCCAGCCAGATCTTGGTGCCGATGATGCGGAGCATGTCATCGCCCTTCGTGAGCGGGTTCTCAAGCACCTTGTCGATGCTCTGCTCAATGGTGCGCCACATGCCACCGCTGCTGAAGGTGTGCGAGCAGCGCACGCGCACGGAGAGGTCGCCTTTCCGAAGCATCGCCTGATAGCGGTTGAGGGAGTCGCCGCTGGCTCCGCGATCACCAATGGCAGTGAGCCCTACGCTGTTGTAGTCGTGGAAGAGTTCGAGCGTGCGCGCATACACCTGCTCGGGGGAGGGGGACTTGGTGGTCTGTTTCACCTTGGCGTAGCGTCCCAGTTCACGCAGGAGACCGGTGGGTTCTCCAGTCGTGGGATCCAACTCCACCTTGCCGGGGCCGCCGTCCGTGATTTTGAAATCCTTGGTGATGCCGCTGTTCTTGAGTGCCAGAGAATTCAGCATGGCATCGGGACCGGTGGAGAAGCTCACCGGATGCTTCGGTGCCACGGAGTCCAGTTCCGCACGGGTGGGGTAGCGCTGCTCCTTCAGGCGCGTAATGAAGACCTGGCGCACCACAATGCCGGAACCCTCCGGCGTGGCCTTCACCCGCGTGGCGATGTAGTCAAGCACATCCTGGATGGTCTCCATGATCGGCATTTCGTGGTCGAACTCCGTGAGCGCCGCGCCTGGATGCACATGGGAGTCCATGAGTCCTGGCATAATGGTCCTGCCTTCGAGGTGGATGACTTCCGTAGTTGTGCCCTTGAGCGCCAGAACCTCAGCATCACTTCCCACCGCGAGGATCTTCCCATCCTCCACTGCAATGGCCTGATGGATGGTGAACTTGTCATCCACCGTGATCACCTTGCCACCGTGCAGGATGAGGGCGGGGGCGGCATTCAGTGCCCATGGTTGGGTCAGAAGAAGGGTGGCAAGCAACGTGAGGAGATGCGGACGCATGCGTGATGTACGCAATCAGCGAGGCGATCTCGCGAAGGAGTTTCCGCGCGTCGTTCGCGCGTCCCAAGATCGACGGCGGATCCTACCGCGCCACCCAGCGGTACGCCTTCTCCGAGTTCCTGAAAAAGTACTTCTCCGCCGCAGAGCCTCCTCTTGCTGTGAAGTACTCCTTCACAATGCGGAATACCACATCGTACGGCGCGCCCTTGTCGCTCACCGGCCAGTTGCTGCCATAGACGAGTCGGTCCTCGCCGAAGCACTCCCACAGGTGGTCGAGAATGGGCAGGTAGTACGCGGTGTCTGTGGGAGCCTTGCCGTAGTCCGTTTTTGTCTGCTCCACGAGCGCGCTCACCTTACAGAAGACATTTTGATTCCTGGAGGCGAGCTTGATACCCTCCTTCCACCCGGGCCTGAGCGCGGCAGGATCACCGGAAGCGCCGAGGTGATTGATGACCAGGCGCAGATCCGGGATGGCAGAGGCGAGTTTCGCGGTGGCTTCGCCCTGCTTGTCCATGGGACCGTTCACATCGAGTTCCAGCCCTTTCCCGGCCATGAGTTTCATCGACTCCATGAACCGGGGCTGATTCACCAGTTCAGGGAGTTCGGCGTTGGGGCGGCGATTGCGGATGCCGCGGAAGAGGGGATTGGCGGAAAAGCGTTTCAGGTGAGCCTCGAAGCTGGGATCCATGGGGTCCAGATTTCCCACAAGGCCCACAAGGCGCTTGTCCTTCGCGGCGAGGTCAAGGATCCACTGGTTGTCCTCCACGAGCGGGCTGGCCTCCACCACCACGG
>JAEYUU010000031.1 GCA_023429545.1 Verrucomicrobiota bacterium | reverse complement strand
GATGAGGCCCTCTTTCAGGGCCTTGGCCACGGCGCCGGTGCGTGTGTTTACTTCCAGCTTCCGGTAAATGCCGCGCAGGTATGTGTCCACCGTGTGCAGGCTCAGGCCGAGGCGATCAGCAATTTCCTTGCGGATGAAGCCCTGCACCATGAGCTCCAGCGTGTCCTTCTCCCTGGCGCTCAGTCCGTAGTCCGACTGCTTGGGCGCGAACTGTGAAAACAGCTTCAGCACACAGTGCGCGATACGGGGTGTCATGGGCACGCCGCCCGCGAGGGAAAGCTGGATGCCCTGCGCGAGCTCCTCCACCGAGGCACTCTTGAGCAGGTATCCCTGGGCTCCATTGCAGATGGCCTCGGTGATCTTGCCCTCCTCCTCAAAGACGGTGAGAATGAGCACCCGGCACTCCGGCGCGAGATACCGGAAGCGGAGAATGCGGTCCAGACCACTGCCGTCAGGAAGCCCCACATCAAGCAGGATGACATCTGGCATCGCGTCCGTCCCCTCAAGCGCCAGGAGGAGCGCTTTCCCCGTGGAGAATTGCTGCTCACAGATCATTCCCTCACGGGCACTCAGGGCGCGGCTAACGGCTCCGCGATACGTCGCGTTGTCCTCGGCAATCCAGATGCGGGCAGGTGCGCTCATGCGTTTACTCCAGCGGGACACTCACCGTGACAGTCGTTCCCGTTCCCGCAACAGAATCAATCCTGCATGAACCACCGATGCGCCGCGCCCGCTCGCGCAGGTTATTGAGGCCAAATCCGGTCGTAGAGGCCACGGATGCATCAAACCCACGCCCGTTGTCCATGATGGCGACCTCCAGAGTCCTGCTTGTCAGGGCGAGTCTTACGGAAGCTTCCGTGGCGCCACTGTGCTTCACGATGTTCTGCAGCACCTCCTTGCACATGAGGTAGAGCTCCCGGCGCGTTTCAAGACTGAGGGTCCCGCGCCACGCGCCCGCCGGTGGCTCGAAGGAAAAACGTACTCCTTTGAGCATGCGTTCCGCGAGAGCACGCAACCCGGTAACCATATCACCGGGAGCGCCCGGTTGAATCATCCATACAAGATCGTGCATGGAGCCGGAGGTTTCCTGGGCCACCCTCTGGATCTCCTCCAGCAGGGAGGCCCGCCCAGCTTCGTCCGCCTTCTCCGCCTCGCGGGTAAGCAGCGAGATGCCTGCGAGATTGCTTCCCACTTCATCGTGGAGATCTCGCGCGATGCGCTCGCGGAGTTGCCGCAGATCACGCCGGCGGCGCAAGCTGTTGCGAATCAGAAAGAGGGTGGGCAGCACAAGGACAAGAGTTCCAAGACCGATGCCTGTCCGCATGGCCCAGTCCCGCCAGCGAATCATGCGTGTGCTGCGTTGCTCCTGCAAGGTCGCCAGCTCGCGCTCCAGCCTCGCACTTCGTTCCAGTTGCGCGAGCCACTCTGGCAATGACAGGATGGGATTCTCGCTCGCGTCGCCGTCCACCAGATTCGCTTCGAACCAGGGCTTGTCCGGATACACACTCGTGGTCCGCAGCGGGACACCTCGGGCCACGTTGGCTCCACCGGAATAGACCTGCACTTCCGAGAGCGCCACCGCGTGGTCCGTGAATCTCTCCCACTGCCGCGTCGTGGTGACACGAACGTATCTTCCCTCCGTACCATTCGCGGGCATCACCACGGGATTGATGCCGGGGTTGGGGAAGTCTGCGGCAGTATAGTCCGCCAGCATCCGCGGCTGCGCGAACGATTGTTCATCCGCGCACTCCACCTTGAACCGCACGGGAAACCCAAATCCCACCCAGTGCGGATACCCCGCCCAGCGCATGGGAAAGAGGCGCACATCTTCCAGAGGAAGCACTCTTCCCAAATCCAGGGTGATTTCCACCGGTGTCCCCGCTTCAGTGTAGGCAATGCTGTGCCAGCCTTTGCGCTCCACCAGGGTTGCGCTCACGGGAGGGCCGAGAATGCTCTCGCTGTCCGTGAGATTCGTCCGCGACCAAACGGGAGGCGCTTCACGGGAGGTGGGTGCGGTGACGTCGCGCCCCGCCGCGAGATTGCGATCTCCCCGCAGCACCATGATCTCCGCGAGGGCCAGCGAGGGCCAGGTGATGCGTCCGTCGCTCTCACGTCGCCCCGCTGCCAGGGTGGAACTGAGGCGCACGTATCTTCCTTTCGTCTCGCCTACTCGCAGCACCACAGGCGCTCTTCCGGGATTGGGAAAGTCCCCCTGCGTGTGATCGTCGATGGTCCGAGGCGAGGCAAAGCCGGGGTCCTCCGACACCTCCAGCTTGAAGCGCCACGGGAAGCCATAGCCCTCAATGCCGCCCTGCTCCCTGGGCAGCACCACGGGAACGATCACCACCGTGTCAAACGTCTCGCTGGCGGCCAGATCGACCTGCACCCACAGGGATTCCGGTGAACCCTGCAGGATGCGGCTGTGGTAGCCGAGACGTTCACCGGTCTGCTCCGCCGGGACGCGCGCCAGAGTGCCCAAATCGTTGTTGATCGTATTGATGCGGTCATCCATCTGCCGAAGTCCGCCGTCCAGCATGCGCGCGCTTCGGCCCAGCAGATCGCTCCCGGATTCCGCCTGCGCCTGGGCTGGCAGCAGCGAGAGCAAAAAGGCGAGGGTGCAGAGATGAGAGCCGGTGCCCATGGAGTGGAGGATAGCCTGTACGAAGCCGCATGGGGAAAACCTTGCAAGGCATGCGTGTTCAGGAGAGCTCATCCATGGCAAGTTTGCCACAGTCCTCTTCGTTTCCTCACCTCCCATGAAGACTGCTCCCTCTTCCCCCAAGAACTGGTCACGCCGCCGCCTGCTGAAAACGGTGTTCTGCTCCAGCGCCGCCCTTGGCATGAACCTGCGTGCAGATGGCATCTCTGCCGCGGAGACTGCCTCTGATGACCAGCACTGGTTTGCCTTGGGTGACTTCGGCAGCATGGCGCCCGCCCAGTCCGCAGTGGCGGATGGCATGAAGGCTTACGTCGGGAAGCTCGGGGTGAAGCCGCAGGGCCTGTTGCTCCTTGGGGACAACTTCTACAG
>JAEYUU010000388.1 GCA_023429545.1 Verrucomicrobiota bacterium | reverse complement strand
GACCGAGGGGGTGCTCTCCCAGCGCCTCCTGATACCGCTCACCATGCAGACAACCCCAAGGGATTTCGATGTGCTCAGCCGCAACCTCCCCATCCTGCAAAAGCTCGGCATCGAGGCGGAGCCCTTTGGCACAAATGCCTTCAAGCTGGATGCCCTCCCCGCCTTCGTGAAAACCGACGACCCGCTCGGCCTGCTCCGTGATGTGCTGGACGAACTCGCCGGCGCCGGCTCCAAGACCTCCGCCTTGCGCCTCGGCGAGGACATGATCGCCACCACCGTCTGCCGCCACGCCGTGAAGGCCAATGACAACCTCCGCGAGCCCGAGCTCCACAAACTACTGGCAGATTTGCTGGCTTGCGAAATGCCCTACTGCTGCCCGCATGGCCGCCCCACGCTCATCCAGATTTCGCTGCCCGAGCTGGAAAGGAAGTTTGGACGGCGGGCACCCTAGGTTCTTGGTCTGAAAGCACCCAAGCAACAGCACTCCCGCCAAGTCAACCCGCCAGCTTAGTTGCCCATTCCTGAAAGAGAACATCGAGCGGTGGATTGCTGCCGGAAACAGCGGAATATGGGATGCGCATCGCAGACTGTTCTCAAAGGCGCATCTGAGAAGAATCTCCCCACGACATGGAAAAGTCTGGCAGCACTATTTCCGATTCGCTTGTTCTTCCCTTTTGTCATCTGGGGTGACTTCAGTTATCAGGCACCTTCGTAAAACAACCTTCCATGCCGAAGAGCCTTCCACTGATCGGTGCGATGCTGTTGCTTGCCGCTCAGACACACGCACAAAGTTCTCCCACCCAGGCGAACATTCCCTACGGCAAGCACGCCCGCCAGGTGTTGGACTTCTACCAGACGAAGACCGCCAAGGAGCCTGGCAAGACCACGCCGCTGATGTTCTTCGTGCATGGCGGCGGGTGGATGCAGGGCGACAAGGCGAATCCGGACTTCCTCACGAAGTGCCTGGAGTCGGGCATCTCGGTGGTGTCCATCAACTACCGCCTCATCCCGGATGCGACGACGGAGAAGATCGACCCGCCCGTGAAAGCCTGCCTCGATGACGCAGCTCGCGCGTTGCAGTTCGTGCGGAGCAAAGCAGATGAGTGGAAGATCGACAAAACTCGCATCGGCGGCTGCGGCGGCTCGGCGGGCGGGTTCACCACCGTGTGGCTCGCGTATCATCCCGACATGGCCGATGCAAGGAGCACCGATCCCGTCGCTCGTGAATCCACTCGCTTGCTCTGCGCCATCACCTTCGTGCCCCAGACCTCGCTGGACCCAAAACAGATGCGCGACTGGATCCCAAACAACGAATACGGCAACCACGCCTTCGCCCTGCCGAGCTACCAGGCCTTCCTCGACAAAAGGGAAGCCCTCATGTCGTGGATCGAGAAGTTCTCCCCGTACCACCTCGCCACAGCCGACGATCCCCCCGTCTATCTCTTCTACGATTCCGTGCCCGCCATGGGCCAGCCCGCCAAGGACCCGCCCCACTCCGCCAACTTCGGCGCGGGCCTGGTGGAAAAACTCAAGAGCGTGGGCGCGCCGTATGAGTTCAACTACACCGGCGCCAGGGACGTGAAGCACCCGGATATTTTCGGGTTTTTCCTGGAGCACTTGAAATAACCAGCCGCAGTTCACCGTCGCACCACTTATCGTTTCTTCCTCACCACCTTCTTCGCCAGCTCCCCCTCCGCCTGCTCCACTTCAATCCGCAGGGTATCGGGAGAGATCCAGTCGGCACCCGAGGCCCGCACACCCTCCCAGATCATCCGGTCAGCGGTGCACACTCGGATGACATAGGTCTCCGCGTACTTCGCGGCGAGCTGCTCAATGACCGCATCCGCCGTGTGGCTGGCATCGGCATAAAAAACCTGCACGTCATCCTTCTCCCGGCTCTCCGAGATCTTCGAGCCGATGCCGTCGAAGACCACCACCACCCGCTCGCCACGCATGTCCTGCAGGGTGCGCATGCGCTTGAGGAGTTCCTCCCGCGCGAGATAGCGTTTGTCAGCCCGCAGGTGCAGCTTGCGCAAATCCTCCCACGCGTAGATCACGCTGTGGCCATCCAGGATGAGAAATTTGAGGGAGTCGGGCATGACTATTGCGGCACAGGTAACGTGTTCTCGCGCAGGCGGTTTGCCAAGCTTCCTTCACCTCTCTGCAAAGATCTTGCCGGGCAGATGCGATTCTGTTGTGCTCATGCTCCCTCCTTCATGAAACTGCACCTCGCCGCGCACACGTTCCTCATGGCCGCATGCTTCAGCCTCCTGGTAGGTTGTGCCGGGCCGGGCATCGGGAAATACAAGGACGTGGTGGTGGCTGATGTACCCACCTCTCCTGAGTCTGGAGTGCGGGTGACCTACCTGGGCGTGAATGGCTACCTGCTCCAGAGCAGCGATGCCACCGTGCTGGTGGACCCCTTCTTTTCCCGCCCGCCTCTTCGCAAGTACCTGGCTGGCGAAGTGAAACCGGACAAGAGCCGCATCGACTGGGCCATGCGCGCCTTCCCCGCCACGGTGGACCTCATTCTGGTGACGCACGGCCACATCGATCACCTCCTGGATGTCCCCATCATCGCGCAGCGCACCGGCGCCAGGATCGTGACCTCTCCCACGAGTTGCAACCTCGTCAAATCTCTCAAGCAGGTGCCTGATTGGCAAATCGAGCCCATCCTCACCCAGCCCAACCCCACTCTGGCTACGCAGGAGACGAAGCAATTCGACAGCGTGACCGTGCAGGCACTCTACACGGATCACGACCCCCTGTGCGGCATGGACATCTGGCCGGGCACCAAACACGAGGCGGGCGCTCCGCCGAAGCGCGGACGCGAATGGGTCGCCGGTGAACCCCTGTCATTCATCGTCACCATGGGCGGCAGGCGCATCTTCATCTCCTCCGGCCAGGTGCATGCCCCCCAACAGAAGAACATCGCCCCCGTTGACCTGGCCATCACCGGTGTCGCGCTCAAGGATCCGCGCAAGAGTCTCGCCGAAACGGTCCGCATCCTGAAACCGAAGTACGTGCTCCCCAGCCATCAGGATGATTTTTTCATCCCCGCCGAGAAGGGCTTCCGCTTCAGCCGGCAGTCAAACTTCGAGGAAGTGAAAAAAAACCTCCCCGAGTGGGAGCCGGGCAAGAACCTCATTCTGCTGGATTATTTCCGTCCGTGGACGCTGTATTGAGGCGAGTTGATAGTTGATAGCCTCAGAGGTGCAACTCTCAGTCTCCGAAGTTCCTCTGCCACTCTGTGTCTCTGCGTTGAACTCCATGGAGGTGACCACAACCAGTTCCCTCAGGCTATCAACTTATAGACCATCAACCCTCTCACTCCTCACTTTGCAAACACCCCCACCGCCGCCTTCGCGAAACCCACGTCCGCGGCATCCACGAACAGCACACCGTAGCCCTTGTTCGTGCGCTGCATGATCACGGTGCGGCCTCCTGCCTCCAGCATGAATACACCCTGCGGAGCATCCGTTGCGGGTTTGCTGCCTTTGTATCGGCTGAGCTGGGCATCACGCATCGCGGAGAAGTAGGCATCTGCCGCATTGCTGTCACGCCACAGCGTCTGCCACACGGCGTGACCGCGTGGATTGTCGCCTGCCGCATATGTGAAGAGCTTGTCATTCGCCCAGCCCGGCGCGGTGTCTGCGGCAATCGGCTCCGGCGCATGCGCTCGCAGGAAAACCACCGTCGCCATGGGCCCAAGCGTATCCTGCCAGAAGGGGGCCGCGCCATTCACCATTACATCCGCAAACTCAATCGGCTGCGGCACGAATTGCGTTTCATTCAGGTACAACTGGGGATCCAGCACCTCCGCACCCGCGGTGGGCAGGCGGGTGTACGCGGCGTTCACCTGGTCCCACTCGCCGATGCTGTGCAGGGCCTGCATGAAGTCGAAGCCCACGCTGAAAGGCGCGAGTTCGAGTTGGCGCAGAAAGTTCGGAATTGGCACCGCGCGCGAGGGATCATCCGGATCCTCCCCCACGCCACCACCACCGCCGGTATTCGGATGCTTCAGCGCGTGCAGGAAGCGTGTCAGTGAAGCATCTCCGGCGATCACACAGTCATGTGCCAGACGCGCATCCAGCGTGAGCGGCTTCACCCCTGGGGGATAGAGCTTGCTGCCGAAGCGCTTGAAGATGTAGCCATAGCTGAGGCCCAGCGCATTCTCCTTCCGCTCCATGCCCACCGGCGTCTCGCCCTCGGAGGCAAGGTACAACGACTGCTCATCCGCCACATACCACGCCCCGATCTGGTG
>JAEYUU010000380.1 GCA_023429545.1 Verrucomicrobiota bacterium | reverse complement strand
GGCCCACCCGATGCGGGTCGTGATCGTGGACCTGGAAGCACCGCAGCTCCTGGTGCCTCAGGAGAACGTGCCCCCAAGGCCTTGCCTGCGACATCGGGTGATATCCCCAAGGCCCTGCCCGGGACCGCCACTCCGGGCCGTGGTGACCGTACTCCTGGACCCGGCATGCGCCGCCCCGGCGATGAGACGCCCGGTGTACCCAAAGCCCTTCCTGATAGCGACCCCCCGGGCCGCACGGGCGAAGAGAAAGCCAAGCGTGACCGCGACAGGAGTCGTGGACCGGACTCCACGGAACGCCCTTCGGTGGGTCCCGGTCCTGGCGCAAAGCCAGAAATGAAGCCCAAGGATGAAGATGGCCGTGGGCGCCCTGATGCCAAGCGTAGCGAGCGCGATGGCGACTCACCCCGTGCCAAGCCCGGCAACACCGTGAGCCCGGTGGTGCCTCGTCCGGGAGGAGTGCCTCCGGAAAATGACCGCAAGGAAAAGGTGATGCCGCCCACAGAACGCAAGCCGGACATCACCCCTGGTGAAGGACCTGATCGTCGTGGACGACCGGTTCGTCCCGATACCACCACCAATGAGAATGCCATTCCCAAGCCCGGCAAGTCCGAGCGCAAGATGGATCGCAGCCCTGACGCGCCACCCGCACCGCGCAATGTAGCACCGCCACCCGGAGTGCCGACGCCCCGGTCCGAAGCCCGCAAGGTGGAGCCGCCGAAGGAAGAAATGCGGCGCCGCTCAGAGGTCCAAGAAGCTCCTCGCCCGCAGAAAATCGAAAAACGGGAAGCTCCACGCCCCCAGAAGATCGAAAGACCAGAGGCGCCCCGTCCTCAAAAAATTGAGCGGCCCCAAGCCCCGCCACCCACAGCTCCAGGCCCTGCCATTGGTGGTGGGGGTGGTGGCGGAAACAACGAAAAGGGCGACAAGAAGAAAGACAAGGACGACGAAGAAAAGGGTAAGCGCGGAAGATAAGAGTCGCGCATGATGATTCCTATCTGGACATTCTAGATCACAAAAGGCGGAGCCCAGTGCTCCGCCTTTTTGCTGCTGCGCGAGAGGCAGAAGAGTTTTTGAAACCCTGTCAGTGCGAAGAGGTCGAGACCACGTCGTTCTTCTCGTTCATGAGCAACCGCTTCGACTCCACGGGGGTCTCGGAGAGGGTCCAGCCCATGATGGTCACGCGGTGCCCCTTGCTGATGAGGTGGGCGGCCGCGCCATTGATGACGATGTCGCCGCTGCCTTCCTTGCCTTCGATGACATAGGTCTCGAGGCGGGCGCCATTGGTGATGGACGTGACGAGCACCCGCTCGCCCACCCAGAGATCCGCCTGGCGCATCAGCGCGGTGTCGATCGAGATGCTGCCTTCGTATTCAACGTTCGAGTCCGTGACAACCGCACGGTGGATCTTGGATTTGAGGAGGTGGCGTAACACAGCCTCAAGGTGCTTTCCTGAGAGGCACCGTCAAGCGCTTTGCCTCTCCGTTTTGACAACTCCCGCACCCCGGCTATGCTGCATACCCGATTTTTTCACCTATAGATTTTCAGAATGAGCACCGTCAAACACGAATTCCAGGCCGAAGTCGGCCAGCTTCTCGACATCGTCACCCATTCCCTGTACACGGACCGCGAGATTTTCGTTCGCGAACTGGTGTCCAACGCGTCTGACTCCCTGGAGAAGATGCGCCTCCTGCAACTCACGGAGAAGGAGGTCTTCGACGAAGCCCTCTCGCTTGAGATCAACATCAGCACCGACGAGACCGCCGGCACGCTAACCATCTCAGACCATGGCATCGGCATGATGCGCGAGGAACTGGTGGAGAACCTCGGCACCATTGCCCATTCCGGCTCGAAGGCCTTTGTGGAAGCCATGAAGCAGAGCGGCAAGGAAGGTGGCAATGTCATCGGCCAGTTCGGCGTGGGCTTCTACTCCGCCTTCATGGTGGCTTCCGAAGTGCAGGTCTACACCCACTCCTGGCGGAATGAAGGCGAGCACCTCGTGTGGACCAGCGATGGCACCACGGGCTATGCCATTGAAGAGGCTCCCGGACAGCGCCGCGGCTGCAAGCTGGTGCTGAAGCTCAAGGAGGATGCCAAGGAATTCGCCACGCCCGCACGCATCAAGCAGATCCTCACGAAGTACTCGAACTTCGTCGGCTTCCCCGTGCATCTCAATGGCGAACGCATCAACAACGTGGAAGCGCTCTGGCTCAAGAACAAGAGCGAGGTGAAGGAGGAGCAGTACTCCGAGTTCTACAAGTTCACCGCGCATGCCTTCGATGAGCCGCGCTATACCTTCCACTTCAATGCGGATGCACCGCTGAACATCAATGCGCTGCTCTTTGCTCCCACGCAGAACATGGAGCAGTTCGGCATGGGCCAGATGGAGCCTGGTGTGCACCTGTATTGCCGCCGAGTGCTCATCGACCCGAAGCCCAAGAAGTACCTTCCGGAGTGGATGCGCTTCATCCGCGGCGTGGTGGACAGCGAGGATCTGCCGCTGAACATCTCCCGCGAGTCCATGCAGGACAGCGCCCTCTTCCGCAAGCTGGGCCAGACCGTGCAGGGCCGCCTGTTGAAGTTCCTCGCCCGCGAAGCCGCCGACGACGCGAAGAAATACGCGGAGTTCTACAAGGACTTCGGCCGCTTCTTCAAGGAAGGCGTCGCGACGGATTTCGAGAACAAGGCGGCGATTGCCAAACTCCTGCGCTTCGAATCTTCGATGACCGGGGAAGGGGAGACCATCAGCCTCGATGACTATGTCGGTCGGATGAAGGAGGGGCAGAAGGCCATCTACTACCAGATCGCGCCGACCCGGAAGGCCATCGAGGAGGGCCCGTATCTCGATGCCTTCAAGAAGCAGGGCTTCGAGGTCATCTACCTCTACGAGACCATCGATGACTATGTGGTGAATGCGCTCGGCCAGTTCGAGGGCAAGGATCTGCAG
Organism: Verrucomicrobiota bacterium; assembly: GCA_023429545.1. Classification (GTDB taxonomy): domain Bacteria; phylum Verrucomicrobiota; class Verrucomicrobiia; order Verrucomicrobiales; family Verrucomicrobiaceae; genus Roseimicrobium. The sequence continues at coordinate 453 of JAEYUU010000380.1, read as the reverse complement.
GCCGTGAATTCGAGCGAGGTGGACCTCGGCGAGACTGCGGAACAGGAGGGTGCCCTGGCCAAGGAAGATGCCGAAAAGCTCACCGCCTGGCTCAAGGAAAAGCTCAGCAACCGCGTGAAGGAAGTGCGGACCGGCAAGCGCCTCGTGAACAGCCCCGCCATGGCGGTCCTGCCTGATGGCGAAATGAGCCCGCAACTCCGCCAGATGTTGCGCGCCATGAAGAAGGACGACGGATTCAGTGATGCCCAGGTGATTCTGGAAATCAATCCTTCCCACACCATCGTGCGTCAGCTTGCCACCGTGAGGGACAGCAATCCCGAACTCGCCTTCCTCCTGGGTGAGCAGCTCCTGGACAACGCCCTGCTCGCCGCCGGGCTGCTGGACGACCCGCAGACCATGATTGGGCGCATGCACCGCATCAAGGAGCAGGCACTGGTTGCTTCTACGCCCCCC
>JAEYUU010000379.1 GCA_023429545.1 Verrucomicrobiota bacterium | reverse complement strand
ACCCTGTACCGCATTGCTCTGAAGAACGGCACCACGGTCAGCAAGCTCAAGAGCTCGAATGGGCTGACTTCGGATCTGATCCGGCCGGGCCAGACGCTGTCGATTCCGTGAGCGCGAGCTGAATCAGTAAACAGCTCTCTGTCGCATTGGTAACGATCCTTCCTCACGGACGTGAAGGAAGAACAGGCGTTCCTCCGGTCAACAACGCAGCCCCACGGTTGATCGGGTGGGGGCTTGCTGCGCTTGGCTCCAAATATCCGTAGCCGGAGGCGGTTTGGAACTGAGGTGGAGCGTGCCAAGGCAATTTGCGCGAGGCTCCGCACCAACCCAAACCCCCCTCGAAATCTGGAGGCCGGCGCAGCGGCCCCCTACCAGTCCTTTTCCAGCAAGACTAGAGGCTTACTTACTCAGACCCCACTTCATCATCGCAATGCCGTCATTCCAGATGTACTTGGTCTTGGTGCCGAGTTGCACCAGCAGCACATCCTTGCGCCAGTTGTGCGCGGTGGAAATGAGGCAGCGGCCGGCTGCCACGGTGTAGCCCGTCTTCATGCCATCACACTCCGCCATGCGACCCAGGATCTCATTGGTATTCTCCAGGGTGACCGTGCGCCCGTTCGCGTAGCGGAAGGAGTGGTACTTCTTCCTCACGGCATCCCGGATCACCGGATTGCGGTAGGCGGCCATGGCAATGCGGGCCATGTCCCTCGCGCTGGAGTATTGACCCCCGGCGGTGAGGCCATGGGGATTGCGGAAGGAGGAGCGCTCCGCCCCCAGGGATCTGGCCTTGGCGGTCATTTTTGCGCTGAAGGCAGAGATGCTGCCGGCGTTGTCACGTGCGAGCACGTTGGCCACATCGTTGGAGCTCTTCACGAGGAAGGCGTAGAGCAACTGGCGGCGGGTGTACACTTCACCGGGCTTCACGCCCAGCTTGGACGGCTCCACCTGCACATCACTTGCGGCAATGCGTACCGGCTTGTCGAGATCCCCAGCCTCGGCCACGACCAATGCCGTCAGCAACTTCTGCGTGCTGGCCACTCCGCGGGCGGTGTCGGCATTGCGCGCTGCCAGGACCGCACCATTCCGCGCATCGATCAGGATGTAGGAGCTCGCCATGATCTTCGGGGCGCTGGTGCCCACGTTGGAGGGGCTGCTCACGGACGGCGAAGGCGGCGCCATCGGTCCGCCGGGATACTGCACGCCCGAGGGCTGGGGGGCCATGGGGCTGTTCTGCGCCATCGCAGGCATCGCATAGGAGGCATTCTGGTAGCTCGGCGCGCCGGGATACGTCATCGGTGCGCCATCACCCATGCCGCCGTAGTAGGCCGTCGGCGCATAACGCGGCGGCTGGGGGGGAGGCGTGGGCGACGAACAGCTCGCGAGGCTGAACGCTGCGAGCAATACGGCAAGGGGGGCGGCCAGGGTTTTGCAATGCATCAGTCCAGATCTTTATCCAAAATGCGCCAATCGCAATATGAACTTCCCATTGCGCCGCCGTTTCAGTAAGCGTTTACTGAGGCATGGCTCTCATTGTTAACGGCGAGGAAATCGAGGACGAAATCATCGAAAACGAATTTCGCACCATCAAGGGGCACTATGAGCGCACCCTGCAAGTGGCGTGCTGCGAGCGAGATCCGGAGTTCCGCTCCATGGCCAAGGACAATCTTGCATCCCGCATCATCATCCAGCAGGAGGCCGTGAAACGGTTCCCCGAAGTGGCGGATGAGGACGTGAAGAACCGCCTGGCAAAACTCATCGAGCAGGCCGGGGGGGAAGACCAGTTCCTCATGAATATCGGCATGCCCCAGCGGGACGATGCGCTGCTTCATGCGCAGGTCTCCAACGGGGTGCGCATGGACAAGATGATGGCGGCCGTCTACGCCCCCGAGCCGGATCCCACCGAGGCCGAGATGCGTGCGTGGTACGAGGCGAACATCAAATACTTCCTCACTGATGAGGAGGTGCGAGCCTCCCACATCTCCATGAACCTCTCCGGCGCGAAGTCCCGCGTGGAAGTGTACGCCCTGATGCGCGAACTGCGCGGCAAGGCGCGTGCGGGCGCGGATTTCGATGCGCTGGCGGAGGAGCACAACAGCAACAAGGAGACACCCCCGGACCTGGGCTGGTTCAAGCGGGGCGAGTTCATGGAGGAATTTGAGGCCATTGCCTTCTCGATGGATGAGAATGAAGTGAGTCCGGTCTTCACCACGCAGCTTGGCTTTCACCTCTGCAAACTCACCGGCCGCAAGCCCGCCGTGCCCAAGCCCTTCGACGAGGTGAAGGACGAAGTCCGCCACCGCATGCTGGAACAGCATCGCGATGAGAAATTCAACACCTTCGTGGATGAGCTGAAAAAGGCGGCAAAGATCGAGGACACGGATCCCGATGAAGCCCCCGGCGGGCATTGAGGGAATGGGAAGCTATTTCATCTTTTGATGGCGTCCCGGTAGATATCTTCTCCGGCTCGCATTTGGGTTTGCCCTTGATCTTCAGAAGGGCTGGCCCTCACCCAGACAGAATGCAGATCCTTTCCGTTGGGAATGAGAACTTCGTGCGATGTCTTCGGGCGCACGTCCAACTCGTTCGAGTACCGCATCGTGTATTCTCCGCCTTCCTCAATGGTGAAGACTTTGATGTCGACCTTAACAATCCTTGAGCCATCGTGATCGGGCGCGATTCTTGGGGTAAGGCTGGAGAATGCGAACTTGCCTGGCGCAATTTCGTGCCCGCGAGTGACTACGGTCTCCCTTTCCGAAACAAGGGAGTCAAAATCGCCCATCACGCGCTGCTCTCTTTCGGGAGCCTCGTCCGCAAAATGGGAGATGAATTCCCTCAATTCGTCTTCGGACAGTTGGCTCCACTCCAAATCACTTGGGACTTTTAGCAACTTCGGGCGAGCAGGCGCACTAGTCACGGGTGACTGAGCTTTCCTCAGCTGCCCTTCACTCCTGATAAGTTGGAACAGTCCGATGAGGAGCAATGCTGCGACGCCTAGGCCGAGAAGGGTCTGTGATCTCATGGTGTTCGCCACACTAATTCAGCGACTTCAAATACGCGTGCAGATCCGCAAGCTCTGCATCACTGAGCCCCATCAACAACCCCGGCGGCATGAGAGAGACTTCGGCCTTGCGACGAGACTGGAGTTCGGCGCCGGTAATGCGCACGGTTTCATCCGCGGCGAAGGAAACGAGCGCCGTCCAGGGCAGAAGCAGAAGGGTAGCGCGAAGCATGGGAGCGATGCTACCCTGATGTCCATCCGGCTGGCAAGTACGTACCCCGTGCATATGCACGCAACAATGCTGTCACTCATCCGCTACTTTTGCGCCTTTGCAGCCCGGCACGTTGTGTGCGTACATCGCAGACCATGAGCACCATACCCGCGCGACATTATGATGTGGTCATCCTCGGTGGTGGATTCGCCGGGGTGTATTGCGCGAAGCAGGCCACGAAACGGCTGAAGGGCACGGGCAAGACGGTGGCGCTCATCGCGGCGGAGAACCACATGGTCTTCCAGCCCATGCTGCCGGAGGTGGTGGGCGGCTCTCTCTCCCCCCGGCATGTGGTGAACCCCATCCGCCTCATCTGTCCCCGGGCGGAGGTGCTGAAGGGCACGGTCTTCGCGGTGGATCTGCATACCAAGACCCTCACGCTCACCGGCGGCCAGTTCACCCCGGATGTGAAGGTGACCTTCGACCACCTGGTGCTGTGCCTGGGCGCGGATGTGGACGTGAGCCGCATCCCCGGCATGGCGGAGCACGCCTACCTCATGCGCAATGTGGGGGACGCCATGAAGCTGCGTGCTTCCATCATCTCGCGCATGGAGGAGGCCAATCTCATCTCTGATG
>JAEYUU010000362.1 GCA_023429545.1 Verrucomicrobiota bacterium | reverse complement strand
GCGCCCATCCCTCCATGCCCCAGCTCACGCTCAATGCGATATCCGCCAAACGTCTCCCCGACATGCGGCAGGTCCCGCACCTTCCCCTTCTGCATGACCAGGGTGGCCCCCGCCTCATCCAGGCTGGGCACGCCCGCGCTCATCAGGCAGGCAGGGCACAGTCCGCCGGGCGCATCGGCTGGCAAAGGCGCACCACACCGGGGACATGGATTGGAAATAGACATGGCGGATGATGGTAGGACTCACCAGGCACAAGGAGAATGCGTCATCGTGTTTTTCCAATGATACTCACACACTCAGGGTTGGTACCCAGGAGTCTTCCCGGCAGCGATGTCAGCGCGCCAGCCATCGAGCTTCAGCCTGTTCCGCGCGCTCACCTGTTCAGCGAGCGCATTGCCGCGTCCCTTGTCCGCCCAGAATTTTTCCACAAGGTTAAAGTAGTCGAGCACCGCCTTCGTTTCGCCCAGCTCGATCATCTCGCGCGCCAGGGTAAAGTCCGGCCCGAAGGAGTTGAGCTGGGGCGAGCCCGGCGTGGCGCCCGCTTTCAGCAGGTATTCAACCGCACCCTTCCTGTCATCCTCCCGCAGCGCGGCACGGCCGAGCAGCGCGTTGGCCTCGTGGATCACGTTGCCATAGTTCCAGTCCTTTGGGTCCGTATTTGCGGCCAGCAGTTCCTGCGCGAGCGTTTTCGCTCCCGCGGTGTTGCCGGATTCCAGCAGCGCGGTGGCGAGAGCGCCCAGAACTGCCTTGAGCTGGTAATTCAGCGATGCACTGCCCGGCATTGATTTCAGCGCGTTTTCAAAGAGGGTCTTTCCCTTGGAGAGATACGCCACGCCTTCCGTGAAGATGTTCATCCGCACCTGGCCTGCCTCCCTTCTCGCGTTCAGCTCATCCATCTTGAAGATGGCCGCGAGCGCCATACCCCACAAGCCATCGGCGGGTGCCTTCTCCAGCCCGTCCAGGGGCTGCTGGATCGCTTTTTTCTTGTCGGTCTTTGCGAGTTTCATCAGCGCCTGCAGTTGTTGGAAGTTGGGATCATTCGCGGGTACCTTGACAGGCGGCGCGGGCTTCACCGGTGGTGCGGGCGTCTTCTGCGCGTTGAGGGCCAACGACAAGCCGGCTACAAGCAAGGCGGTTGCGGTGAAGGTGCGCGTGGGGCCTGGAGTTTTCATGGTCGGGGATTCAGGGTGACGGAAGGCAGGGCAGTTCAGAAAGGACAAGCTCATCGGTGGCGGTGATGCGTTTCACCAGCTTCCTGAAGGATCCGTGCATCCGGGTTACAAAAATGTTTCGGGCAGCGGTTGGAGGCCCCTTTTCCGGTGATTGATATCCGGCACGTCACGCCCCCCTTCGCGTCCGCATTGCATTGTTTTGCATTACATCGCGCCACGCAGCACAGCCACCAGGTGCCGCATCTCCTCACTCACTTCCTCAGGCGCATCCACGGTCTCGGCAATTTCAGCGCGCAGTATCTCCCGGTAGCGGCCGCGCAGGCGGTGCACCGCGACCTTCATTGCGCCCTCGCTCAGGCCGAGCTTCGCGGCACCTTCCGTACGGGGAGCCTCGCCACCGCCCAGGCACCCCTTCAGCACCTCGAAGGTATCGGCACCGCCCTTGGCTGTGAACTCCGCACGCAGTTTTGCCATCGCCTTGTCAAGCAGCTCCATGGCCCAGCGGCGGTCGTAGAGCGCGTCCGCATCCGCACCCGTCTGCCCGGCGGGCTCCAAGGAGTAGCGCGCCTCGGCATCCAGCGCGTCCCACTCCACCAGGGTCTGGCCGCCCCCGCGCTTCTGGGCATTGGCGCGGTGCCATTCGTTGGTCATGTAGTGCTTCAGCGCACCGAGCAGATACGAGCGGAATCTGCCTTTCGCCGGGTCCGCGGTATTCGCCTGCCGCTCGATCAGGCTGGCAAAGAATGCCTGGGTGAGATCCTGCGCATCATGCGGCGTGTGGCCTCGCCGCCGCGCAAAGGCATAGAGCGGGTACCAGTAGTCCCGGCACAGCGTGGCCAGCGCCCTGCGACCTTCCGAATTCTCTGAGCCGCGCTGCGCCGCGAGCACGAGGCTCCAGCGAGTCGTGTGAAACTCACGTGCCCCGGGCGCGATGGAATCGTTCATCAAGCTTCCCCGCCATCCTAGCGGAGGTCAGCAGCGTGGGAAAGTCATTCCACCGGTAGTCCCTGCCTTGTCACTTTACGGCAATTTTCGTAAAAAATAGTCCCAAGGATTTGCCATCACACGCCAACTACCAACTACCTACGCCTTCTTCACCCGCTTGTTCACAATCTTCCCGCTCAGCGTGGTCTCGCCTTTGCCGTTGGTGAAACTTACGTCTGTATCGAAGGTATCGCGCTCTTCACCGGTGAAGGCATCGTGAACCTTGATGACGGAACCGCCATCACCCTGCGCCGTCCACTCCACGCTGAGACTCCCCTCGGTGAACGAACCCTCAAATCGCTGCGCATCGCCGCTGTTGATCACGTGCATGGCCTCATACACGCCCGTGTCCGGATGGAAGGTGATCGTCCATTTGTAGTCGCTCGTGTCCGAATTGATCTCACGCTTCCCCTCGATGGTGAAGGTGTTCTCCGAGTCCACCCTTGCCGTCCACTCCTCCTTGACCGTGATCACATTCCCGTCCTGCGCCGTCAGTTCCCCCTTGGACTCCCACTCCCCGACGAGGAGCTTGATGAAGGGATGCTTCGCAATGTCCTTCGTATCATCCGCCACCAGCGAACTGCCGGTGCAGGTGAAGGTGAAGAATACAGCCACGAGCGCGGCCCACAGGGTGCGTGACAGCGGCACGGTCAGCGATGGCGACTTCGGCAGGATGAAGGGCAAAGTGTTCATGATTTGATGATGACGTGCCATTGTCTCCAAGAAAGGTTCACCCCTGCACGAGAAATCCCCGTGGGGGTGGCGCTGTCACTTGCGGCGCCTCGTCGTGGCAAGGTGCACCAGATACATCGCGCCCAGGAGAATCGCTGGAAGGAACACGGGGAGCACAGGGACGATTTGCGTGGAGATTTGTTGTCCGGGAGCACCCGGCAGCCCTGCGATGTCCCGCATGGTCCAACGGAACCGCAGGATGGCCAGACCGGCACTCGCTGCAAAAAGGAGTAGCACGGAACTCACCCTCCACAGCAGAGCGGGCATGCCTCGCGGCGCGGCGGCAAACAGGAGCGCACCAATCAGCAGGCCAAGGACCACGATGCAGAACCAGAAGAGCGCTTGCGGACCAATGCCGAAATCAATGAATCGCAGATGCGGCTGGCCCGATACGAGGTCGATGTAGAGCCTCCAAACCAAGTCATTCATAGGGGTATGTGCTCCAGCATCTGGCACCACGTCCCAAGCCTCCCTTATTCCGTGCCGGAAGTCTCCGCCTTCGCCGGCTCTTCTCCACGCCTCATGTCCATGAACTTCCCGATTTCAATCTGTCCCCTGAAATGATCCGGGCCTACCATCAAGAGGGACTCCGTGCCCCACCGGTCCCAGCGGAGAATCAACAGAGGCGTCCCGGCCTCCGCGGAGAGCGTCCATTTGCCAGCCATGCCGTGTTGCTCGGTGTGAAATGAGCCGTCTGTGCGCAAGATGAGCATGTCCGCCCAGAAAGGATGCGTGGCGCGCCACTCGCCGACCACGCTCCACCGGGGATAGATGTCCTTCGCGGCTTCCGCCTGCTCGGGAGCACCGGACGATGACACCGGAAAAAAGTTGACCGCCGCGAGCAGGACCAGGGCGAAGCTCAGGGTAAGACGATGCTTGTTCATATTGGTGTTCGTTCGGATGGGATGATTCACTTGTCCTCCTGTCCCCACACGAAGACGAGCGGAGAATCCCGGAGGTCCCAGAGAACGTTGGTCACGTTGAGAAGCAGCGGGCTGCCATCCGGCAGCTTCAACTGGACCGCATCACCCGCGCGCGGCACCGCGGCGAGTTCCATGTCAGCCACCGTATTGGCCTCGGCACCGGGTTCCGTGAGGAGGAATAGAACGCGCATGGAAAAACCCTACGACCGTTGTGCAAGGAGTCAATGCAATCCAGAGGCCAGGCGTCCGGCCGCGTCCCCAGAAGCAACGTGATGAACATAAACTGCTTGCAGCACTTAATATGCATATTAAGTGCTGCTTTCAAAACCTGCCCTCAAGTCCCTCTCCCTGGTGAAACCCCCTCCTCCTGTTCCGACGATTTCCACGTCATGAGAAAACTGTTCTCGTTGATTGGAGTCGAGCTCAGTGCGGTTTCGCAAAAAGAGAAGGTGCTCTCCGGACTTGGCGGTCTGGTGGCGATCTGCCTGCTGGTGTGGATCACGAGCCACGCCGTGGGCGTGGACCATGCGGCCTGCGTGATTGCCTCCATGGGGGCCAGCGCGGTCCTGCTGTTTGGCGTGCCTCATGGTCAACTCTCCCAGCCTTGGCCGCTGATTGCCGGACATGGCCTCTCTGCCACGCTAGGGGTGCTTTGTGCCCGGCATCTGGGTCATGACTGGATGGCCGCCGGATGCGCCGTGGGAAGTTCCATCCTGGTGATGCACCTGCTGAAATGCATCCACCCACCCGGTGGGGCTACCGCCATGACCGCCGTGGTCGGTGGGGATGCCATCCATACGATGGGGTTTCAGTTCGTCTTGTGGCCCGTGATGGTCAACGTGTGCATCATGCTGCTGGTCGCCGTCCTTTTTAACTGGCCCTTTTC